>JAFUJN010000094.1 GCA_017468095.1 Clostridia bacterium | reverse complement strand
TTTACCATTATTCAAATTATTATACCATATTTTTTTCAAAAATAACAGACTTTTTTCAAAAATTCTTTAATTTTTTTTGATTTTCTCGCTATTTTGTGCTACAATAGTTATTGGATATATAAAAAGAGCATAAAAACCGCCTGAAATACGGCATTTTGGCAATAATTTGGAGATAAAATTTATGGCTTTTGATACAATTTGCGTTAAGAAAACAGTTGAAGAATTAAATAACACCATAATCGGCGGAAGAGTTGATAAAATCTACCTGCCGGAAAAGGACGAGCTTATGATGGCTATCCGCACTTTAGGCGGAAATTATAAGCTGGTTTTGAGTGCCAGCGCAAACAATGCAAGAGTGCATTTTTCGGATTTTTCAAAGGAAAACCCGAAAACTCCGCCTATGTTTTGTATGCTTCTTCGTAAGCACTTAACTTCGGGCAAAATCGTTAAAGTATCACAGCCGAATTTTGAACGTATTATTGAAATTGATATTGAGTCATATAACGAACTTGGCGACCTTACAACAAAGCACCTGATTTGCGAAATTATGGGCAGAAACTCCAACGTGATTTTGTGTGCTGAAGACTACCGCATTATTGACTCCGCAAAGCATATTGACTTTTCATTAAGCTCTGTTCGCCAGATTCTTCCTGGAATGCAGTATGAGCTTCCGCCCAAGCAGGATAAAATCCCTATACTTGACACAGAAAAAATGCAGGGCGTATCCCTTGATTTTTCTCACGATGCAAATACGCCGGACAAGGCGATTATGAGCGCAGTTTCGGGAATAAGCCCGATAGCAGCCCGCGAGATTGTATTCGGTGCAATCGGCACAAACTCATTGGTTTTGGGCGAGCTTTCCGAAATCAGCAAAAAGCAGATTTTAAAAAAGCTTATTGATTTTGCAGAGAATATAAAATTTTCGCCTTGTATCATTTTTGACCCAAGCGGAAAACCACTTGATTTTTCCGCAGTTCCTATCACCTATTACGGGGAAAGCTACAAGGTGGAATATTTTGATACAATGAACGAAGTTGTTGCAAAATTCTATTTTGAGCGTGATAAAAAAGAGCGTATGCGCCAAAAATCCGCTGACCTTTTAAAGCTTTTGAACAATAACCTTGAGCGTCTTACAAAAAAGTTGGTTATTCAGGAAAAGACCTTAAGGGATGCAGAAAATAAAGAGAAATACAAGATTTTCGGCGACCTTGTTACCGCAAATCTTTATAGAATTGAAAAGGGTGCAGAATCAGTAGTTGTAAACAACTTTTATGAGCCGGACTCACCGGAAGTTGAGATACCGCTTTCAAAAGAAATCAGCGCCGCAAAAAATGCACAGCGTTATTACAAGCTTTTCACAAAGCTTAAAAATGCAGAAGTGGAAACGGAAAAGCAAAGGCAAATGACCCTTTCCGATATTGATTATCTGGAAAGCACCCTTTGTGCCTTGGAAAATGCGGAAAGTGAAGCTGACCTTAATCTTATCCGTGCCGAGCTTTCGGATGAAGGCTATATAAAACGTGGCAAATCAGGAAAAAAAGAGGCAAAAAGCACTTCGAAGCCGATGCATTTTGTTTCTTCTGACGGGTTTGATATCTATGTGGGCAAAAATAATACCCAGAATGATTACCTGACCTTAAAGTTTGCCAACTCGCAGGATATCTGGTTCCATACCAAGCAAATCCACGGTTCGCACACCGTAATTAAACTGGGCATTGATAAGGAAGTCCCGAAAACAACTATGATGGAAGCGGCAAAGCTTGCAGCTTACTATTCAAAAGCAAGGGAGTCATCCCAAGTGCCCGTTGATTATACACAAATCAAAAATGTTAAAAAGCCAAACGGCGCAAAACCGGGTATGGTTATTTATGATAACTACAACACGGTGTATGTGAATCCTGAAAATATGACCGAAGTAAAGGATTAAAAAAGGAATTTGCAATATTTGCAAATTCCTTTTCATTTTATATGCCTAAATCTTCAGAAATACCGCCAAAGTATTCGTATGCGTATTTTAGCTGGTCGTCCACCTCTACTTCAATTTTGTAGAAAAGATTTTCCATCTTAACTTGCGTTGCAATATCTAAAACTCCATAAGCACCAAGTCCATTTTCAGCCTGGAACTTATAGATCGCGTTATGGAATTCCGGCTCAAAAGTATCGTTAATACTTCCCGAATAATATCCCATAACCTTAAGTCTTTCCTTTGCAGCTCGGACATTGGTTGATACATCACCTATATATGGCTTGGTTTTGTAGTCAAAGGTATGGAACATAGTAAGGTCAATAGGTTTTGTAGAATTGTTTACATATTCGTGAGGCTCAATTCCGTTTCCGTTTATATCGTGGCCGTTTCTTGTGAAATATCTTCCTGTCGTAATCTTAAATGCACTACCATCCGGCATTGTAAACATACTCTGGATTACGCCCTTTCCGTAGCTGATTTCACCCACCAAATGTCCTACTCCGCTCTCACCCATAGCACTTGCCAAAACTTCTGCTGCAGATGCTGTGTTTTTGTTGATAATTACGCAGAACTTGAATTTCGGGGTTGTAAGCTTGGAAACCACTTCTCCGCTTGACATTTCGTCACGATAAGCGACTTTTACAATCGGGCCGGCAGGTACTGTCATTTGAGCAATGGCTATTGCCGGTTCTAAGTATCCGCCCGGGTTATTTCGAAGGTCAAGAATTATATTTTTAACACCTGCCATATCAAATTCCCACAGTATTTTTGCAAATTCTTCTGCAGTGTTCTGGGCAAAGTTGATGATTGTTATATAACCGATTTGACCCTTTAAAATTTCTCCTGCAACGGTCTGTCCGCGGACTTCCTTTCGGGTGATAACACACTCAAACTCTTTATCATCGCGAAGAAATGTAACTGTTACCTGTGTTCCCAAGTCGCCCACAATCATATCCTGAACCTTGTCAACACTTTCGCCAATGGCATTGGCGCCGTCAACCCTGACGATTTTATCTCCAGGCTGAACGCCTGCAGCTTTTGCACCGCCGTCATCAACGCAACTCATAACAGTTATATATTCGCCTTGCTGTTGAATTACTACACCTATTCCGTAAACGATTTTGTT
>JAFUJN010000093.1 GCA_017468095.1 Clostridia bacterium | reverse complement strand
TCATATGAACTTCAATTTTTCAAAGTGTTGCACTTGATAGTATAATTCATCAAGAGTAAATTAAAAAACGGACACTTTCGTGTCCGTTTTTTGTTGTCTGCGTTTTCATAAAACATTGTAGGGGCGGGGTTCCATCCCCGCCCGTTTTCGGGAGGGCACAGAGACCCTCCCCTACATAGTTTTCATTCGGCCAACCTTATCGTCCTGTGCTTCCAAATCCGCCTGTGCCACGAGCGGTTTCGGAAAGTGTATCCACTTCTTCAAATTCAACTGCCAAGTATGGCATAACAACAAGCTGTGCTATTCTTTCCTTTGGAGCAATGGTACGTTCAAAATCGGTGTCGTTATGAAGTGCCACAATATACTCGCCACGATAGTCGCTGTCCGCAACGCCGACGCAGTTTGCAGGGCGAAGACCCTGTTTTGCGGCAAGACCACTGCGAGCAAAAATCGCACCAAAGTATCCGTCCGGAACGGCGATTGCAAGGCCTGTTCCCACTTTCACGGTTTCGTGTGGCAGGATTGTGATTGGCGCATCTGTTGCAGCATATAAATCATATCCCGCTGCTTGTTCTGAGCCACGTGTTGGAATAACCGCATTTTCATTAAGCTTCTTAATCTCGATTTTCATACCTTTTCCTCCTTAATTTTGCCATAGCACAATTTCGCCGGCTTGTCTGGTCTTTTTAACGTCAATAATTCGCTGATTTTCCGACCCGCGGAATTGTAGGCTTATATTTCTTTTCTCCTGTATAAATTCGCCGTCTATCAGCACGTCTATCATAGACAGCATTTCATCTGTAACTTCGCATTTTGCACGGGACTCGCCTGTTAGTTCTTCATACACATATCCCGAATAGCACCAGATTGATTTTTGGGGATATTCTTTTTTTACCCTTTTTAAAAACTCGACCAAAACACGCTGGTTTTGCGGTTCAAAAGGCTCTCCGCCAAGGAGTGTTAAACCGTTTATATAGTCAGGCTTTAGTGCTTCTAAAATTTCGTCTTCCGTGTCCTTTGTAAAAAGGTCGCCATAGTTAAAATCCCAGGTTTCAGGCTGAAAACAGCCTTTGCAATGGTGCGTGCAACCTGATACAAAAAGAGAAACACGAACGCCAATTCCATCGGCAATATCCCATTTTTTTATAGTACAGTAGTTCATTTCTTTTTCCTTGTTTTAGTAATATTCCAATCCCAAGACAGTTTAAAATTAGTACAGAATGGACGAAACGAAGTGTCAGTTTTGACACCTTGCCCGACGGCGTACGCGGGTACTCCAAGGGTTCGTTTCGTCCATAGTCAATTTTAATTGACGGTCTGTGCAATTTTTTGCTGTCTTTAATTATAAGTGAAGAACTCTTTCTTTAATTTCTTGTGTTCTTCCTTGATTCCAGAACTGTGTTCCAATGTATCCGCAAGTACGTCTTGCAACGTTCAGCTTATTTTCATCGGTGTTTCCGCAGTTCGGGCAAGTCCAGATTAGCTTTCCGTCCTTATCTTCCTTGATTTCGATTTCACCGTCAAATCCACATTCCTGACAGTAGTCAGACTTTGTGTTAAGCTCTGCGTACATAATGTTGTCATAGATAAACTTCATAACATCAAGTACTGCTTCTAAGTTATTCTGCATATTCGGTACTTCAACATAGCTGATAGCGCCGCCAGGTGATAACTGCTGGAACTGTGCTTCGAATGCAAGCTTTTCAAAGGCGTTGATTTCTTCTGTTACGTGAACGTGGTAGCTGTTTGTGATGTAGTTCTTGTCTGTTACACCCTCAACAATACCAAATCTCTGCTGTAAGCACTTTGAGAACTTATATGTTGTGCTTTCAAGCGGTGTTCCGTATAAGCTAAAGTCAATATTTTCCTTTTCTTTCCATCTCTTTGTTGCGGCATTTAGGTATTCCATAACTTCAAGTGCGAATGGCTTTGCTGATTCGTCAGTATGTGACTTTCCTGTCATATACTTAACGCATTCGTAAAGGCCTGCATAGCCAAGAGAAATGGTTGAATATCCGCCGTATAGAAGCTTATCGATTGTTTCACCCTTTTTAAGTCTTGCTAAAGCTCCATACTGCCAAAGGATAGGTGCTGCGTCAGATAAAGTACCCTTTAATCTGTTATGACGGCACATTAGGGCTGTGTAACAAATATCAAGTCTTTCATCAAAAATCTGCCAGAACTTTTCCATATTTCCGCCTGATGAAAGTGCGATATCAACAAGGTTTATGGTAACAACGCCCTGATTAAATCTTCCGTAATACTTTGGCTTACCGTTTTCATCAACGTAAGGTGTTAAGAATGAACGGCAACCCATACAGGTGTAACAATGGCCGTCGCCGTTTTTGTCAACCTTAAGCTTAAGCATCATTTTTTCTGAAATATAGTCAGGTACCATTCTCTTTGCGGTACATTTAGCTGCAAGCTTTGTTAGATAGTAATACTTTGAATCTTCGTGGATGTTGTCTTCTTCCAAAACGTAGATAAGTTTCGGGAATGCAGGTGTAATCCAAACGCCTGCTTCGTTCTTAACGCCCACAATTCTCTGATTAAGCATTTCTTCAATAATCATTGCAAGGTCGTGCTTTGTTTGTGCATCTTCGGCTTCGCCAAGATACATAAATACTGTAACAAATGGTGCCTGACCGTTGGTTGTCATTAAAGTTACAACCTGATACTGAATCATCTGGCAACCCTTTTTGATTTCGTCACGAAGACGCTTTTCAACGATTTCAGCAATCTTTTCTTCGGATGGAGTTGCACCCATTGTAGCAACTTCTGCTTCAACTTCCTTGCGAATCTTTTTACGGCTTACGTCAACGAACGGAGCTAGGTGAGTCAGAGAAATACTCTGTCCACCATACTGGCTTGATGCCACCTGAGCAATAATCTGTGTAGAAATATTACAAGCTGTTGAGAAGCTGTGCGGTGTTTCAATCATTGTTCCTGAAATAACTGTGCCGTTCTGAAGCATATCTTCAAGGTTAACAAGGTCACAGTTATGCATGTGCTGTGCAAAATAGTCAGCATCGTGGAAGTGGATAAGACCACGTTCGTGAGCGTCAACAACTTCCTGTGGAAGAAGAATACGCTTTGTGATATCCTTTGAAACTTCACCCGCCATATAGTCACGCTGAACGCTGTTTACTGTTGGGTTCTTGTTTGAGTTTTCCTGCTTAACTTCTTCGTTATTGCACTCGATAAGGCTCAAAATCTGGTTATCGGTTGTGTTTGCAATACGGGCAAGGTTACGAGTGAAACGGTATCTGATATATCTTTTCGCAGTTTCAGGTGCATTCTGCAAAATGATGTGTGTTTCCACAAGCTCCTGAATTTCTTCCACTGAAAGACTGCGGTTCATTTCAGCACAGTGGTCTTCGATAACATTTACAATGTATTCAATTTGTCTGTCAGAAAGTTCTTTCTTCTTTTCTGTTGCATCGTTTGCTTTTCTTATCGCAACTTCGATTTTTTCGCGGTCAAAGGTTACCTCTGTTCCGTTTCTCTTAATAATCTTCATTTCCTTCTCCTCCGTACTCAGAAAACTTGCTGAAATTCTTATGTAAAAACCATTTTCTGATTATCATTTCCTATGTTAACTTTACTTTTTATATGTATATTGTACCTCGTTTGTCGGTCCATTATCTATTATACCATATGTTGTTATAAATGCAAGCATTTTTTAAAAAAAATTCAATATATTGTGTATTACATTTATGTTTCAAACAGTCATTTTTTTGTCATATTTACAAAAAACGTGATAGCAGACAGGGTTTCGGGCGTTTTTGCCGACGGGTTTTTTGACCACCATATATTGTGTCTTGTGACCTGCCATTAAAAAAGGGTTGACTTTCTTCCTATATATAGTGTACAATATCCCCTGGTGAGTTCGAAACCTTCCTCACCTAAAACAAAACTAAAGGAGAAATTTAATATGAAATCAAAAAATCTTACACTATCGGCCACCATTGCTGCCTTATATGTAATCCTTACAGGGATTGCAAAGCTGGTTGGTCTTGACTCAGGCGTTATACAGGTTCGCTTTTCAGAAGCACTTTGTATTCTGCCTTGCTTTACACCTGCTGCGGTTTCGGGGCTTTTCATCGGGTGCCTGCTTTCAAACATTTTATCAGGCGGTGTTATCTGGGACGTTGTTTTTGGCAGTCTTGCAACCCTTTTGGGTGCAGTTGGCACAAGGTATTTTAAAAAGAACCGCTTTCTTGCGGTTTTGCCACCAATTTTGGCAAATACTATTATAATCCCCTTTGTTCTGTCCTATGCATACGGCATCCCCGGAAGTATCCCGTATTTTATGCTGACAGTTGGCATCGGTGAAGTAATATCCTGCGGAATTTTGGGGCTTTGCCTTTTCTCCGCATTAAAGAAAGTGAATATTTTTTAAAGCAAAAGCGGGAGGGCACAGAGACCCTCCCCTACATTTTTCTTTAATAAGCCCACAAAAAAGAAGCAGTAAAAACTGCTTCTTTTTTTATCAATTATATAGAGATGTTGTGATAATAACTGTTCTTGTTTCGCCGTCCCAGTCTACATCAAAACCAAACTTTTCTGCAACGAATCTGAGTGGCATCAAAGTTCTGTTGTTAATTGCCTGTGGTGGAACATCCAGCTTATATGCTTCGTTATTATAAAATGCGGTTTGTGAATTAAGCACCAACTGCATTCTGTTTCCGTCAAAGCGTATTTCGGTTGTGTTTGTTTCGCCATGCCAGTTAACTGTTCCGCCCATCTTTTCCATTACTGCACGAATCGGAACAAGTGTTCTTCCGTCAACGCTGACAGGTGGCTGGTCAAACTCAACTTCATCGCCATCTAATGTAACCTTTATCTCGTTGGCTTTCTGGGATTCTCTGTAAATATTGGCAAGATCCAAAGTCTTTACGCCATCGTCATTTCCCATATCGTCAAGCAAATAGTGAATGTTTAGAACATCATTTACTATTTCAAGCTTGTCTACCCAGCAGTAGCTTCCGTCATTATCTATGTACAGTCTTTCGCCGTCTGTATTCACAACCACAACATTCGGGCCATAGTAACCGCTTACATATACGTTGCCGTACTTATCAAAGCAAAGTTGGTTTGAACCGCCAACGCCACTATGGGTCCATTTTGTATCACCGCTTGCTATGTCAAGAGCATAAAGTGTTCCGTGAGCAGTAAAATATGCAGTTCCGCGGTCTTGATAAATTTCCGAAATAGCATCAAGCTCGGTTAAATAGCCTTCTTCTGTGGCATATTCCCAGACAAACTCTCCGTCTTCGGTATACGCCTGTATAACTGCGTGGCATTTGCCGTCTTCGGTAACTACCTGCTTCTTGAAATTGTACCATTCGCCATCTGCATAAGCAAAAGATGCACTACTAATGCAAAGCACTATGCCTAAAAGCATTGCTATAAATTTCTTCATAAGGTTTCCTCCTGTTTCTCCCATTGTGTATATTATATTGTAACATTTAAAACCTGTTTTGACAATACCCACGATAAAGGTTTTTTATAAAAAATGTTGTATTTTACTTCCATATATGTTATACTATGGATGTCACATAGTTTAATAAACGTAAAAAGTACCGTACATTTTTGTTTTTGGCAAAAATGTACTCTCTTTTAGCGTACTGTGCTTTTTATGTTTGGACTATGTGACAATATCCAACGAGATGTACATTTTTCGGCGTGCATCTTTGCACGCCTTTTTTAATGGGAAATGTACATTGAATGACGAATTGTAGTTGCGCATCACAAAAAAGCATCCCCGAATGGGGATGTTTTACTTTACTGCTATAAAATATTTTGCAACGTCACACTGTAATTTATTGGCAGATGACTTATTAAATGCTCCAGCTTTTTGCACCGGGTCAAGGCTTCTGTCTTGACCTTTTCCTTGGTGTACCCTTCGATCTCTGCAACACAAAGCTCAATCTCGTCAATATTTTTGTGGTCCACAACAGATGCTAAAACTATCATCTTATCATCAATGTACTTTTTAAGCTCGTCTATTTCCTTTTTTGCGCCCGAAAAGCTTTCCTCTTCAATAAGGCTGGTTATTTTTTCTTCCTTTTCCGCCATTTCCTTTGTTACGCCATCTATGTGCTTATTAAACATCACACCGCCACCTATAAGTAGCACTGCAACTACTACCGCCGCCCAAAAACTTTTCATTTCTTGTCATCTTCTCCTTTTTTCTGTATATGAAGTTGATTTTTGTCATCCAGCATTGCCGAAAAAACTTCATCAAGCGGATATTTTATATTATCCCGAAGCCACTTCATATTCTTTCCCGCTCTTTGAAGCTCGTTTTTGTTTACTTCGCCGTCCGAAATCAAAAGATATGGAAGTCCCGAAGATGCATCCTTTTTCTTCTCCAAAACGCTTAATTGCCCGTTGGTTTCCAAAACCGCCGCCTGAACATTTGAAATATCGGGGCAACCCGAAATCCGCAGCTGTTCCATCAGGTCGTTCATATTAAATCTGAGTTTTTTAAGCTCCTGCTCATTTATGTGGCCGTTATATACAACAATGCTTGGCTCACCCGAAATGTAGCGTCTCATACGCTTACTTTTAAGGCTCACATAGGACATAACAACTTCCCAGACTAAAAGAGTCAAAACAGGCACAACACCTGCCAGTAGCGGAATATCTATTGCCTGCATTGGCACAGATGCAAGGTCTGAAATCATTATGGCGATTACCAGCTCCGATGGCTGAAGCTCGCCAATCTGGCGCTTGCCCATAATTCGCATGGCAACAACCACCAAAAGATATAAAATAAGTGTTCGTATAACTAAAACAAGCATTTTCATTTCCTCCACGCCTATTTTTACCTTTTTTTACAATATTATTCTTTACTTTGCCGTCTTTAAATGGTAAAATGACGATAGGTGATTAAAATGAACAGTTATACTAAATTTGCCCATCTCTATGACTCGCTGATGAACAGCGATGTGGACTATGAAAAATGGGCGGACTATATTGAAAATTTATTTGATAAATACGGAAAGAACCCAAACCTTGTCTGCGACCTTGCCTGCGGAACGGGGAATATTACCCTGCCACTATCTCAGCGTGGCTATGAAATGATTGGGGTTGACAGGTCCTTTGATATGCTTTCCATTGCAAGAGAAAAGGCGCAGGATATGGGCATTGATGCTATGTTTTTAGAGCAGGACCTTAAAAATCTTGACCTATACGGCAGTTGCGATGCCTTTTTGTGTATGATTGACGGGTTTAACTATATCTTGAACCCAAACTCGCTATACAAAATTGCAAAACGAATCAAAACCTGCTTTTTAGAGCCTGACGGTATATTTATTTTTGACCTTTCAAGCCAATATAAGCTGGGAAAATTCATCGGAAACAACACCTTTGTGCACGATGGGGATGACATTTTCTATGCTTGGGAAAACAAGTATTATGAGAAAACAAAAATGTGTGAAATGTATTTGAATTTCTTTGTGAAATCAAAAAAAGGCTACCAGAGATTCGGGGAAAGGCATCTTCAGCACGCCTATTCCGAAGATGAAATCCGCAAGATTTTCTTATCTGCAGGCTTTTCACAGGTGGATAGCTATTCACCGCTGACATTTGATAAGCCAAAGGCTGACGATATGAGAATTGTATATGTGGCAAGATAGATTTATCGCTATGATGATAAAAATTGTAGGGGCGGGGTTCCATCCCCGCCCGTTTTTCGGGAGGGCACAGAGACCCTCCCCTACGCCTTTACACAAAAAAAGAGATGCGAAAACATCTCTTTTTTGTTTTAGCTTAAATGCTGTATTATATCATTGGCTGCGACCGCTCCATCTGCAGCTGCTGTTACAATCTGGCGAAGCGGTGTATTTCTAACATCGCCGATTGCATAAACACCTGAAACGCTTGTGCGCATATTTTCATCGGTTATGATATATCCTGAATTATCAAGAGCAAGTTTGCCTGATGCAAGGCTTACCTCAGGAATTCTGCCTATGGCAACAAACACGGCTTCTGTGTCAACCACGCTGATTTTTGAAGAAAGGGTGTGTCTTAAAACA
Organism: Clostridia bacterium; assembly: GCA_017468095.1. GTDB lineage: Bacteria > Bacillota > Clostridia > UBA1381 > UBA1381 > UBA1738. The sequence goes on along the minus strand of JAFUJN010000093.1, from coordinate 9,088 downwards.
ACCGACTTAACGGCGTTATCGCCTTGAATTTTTTCCACAACTTCATTGGTTTTCACCAAAATCTTCTGTGAATTTTTAACCTTTTCCAAAAGCTTGGCATTCGCACGGAAGCCATCTCTTCTGTGAACCAGATAAACGGCACGGCAGAACTTTGAAAGGTAAACCGCATCTTCCAATGCCGTGTTTCCGCCGCCTACTACCATCACGGTCTTATCCTTAAAGAATGCGCCGTCACAGGTTGCGCAGTAGGAAACTCCCGCTCCTTTTAGGCGTTCTTCGCCGTCAACGCCCAAAAGTCTTGGGTTTGCACCTGTTGCGATAACAACGGCTTTTGCGCGGTATGTGCCTTTTCGGGTTTTTACCGTCTTCATTTCCTTATCCCAATCGGTTATTTCTCTTGCCTTTTCAGGAAGAAATGTTACGTCGAATTTCTCCACCTGAGCCTTCATTTTCTCCGAAAGCTCTGCACCCGAGCCTGAAAATCCAAGGTAGTTATCAACTTCATAGGTATAGTTTACCTGACCGCCAAGGCCTGTTCCTTCTAAAACAAGAGTTTTAAGGTTTGCACGTGCCGTATAAAGTGCACAGGAAAGTCCGCCCGGGCCACCGCCTATTATAATAACATCAAAATCCATACCTTTTCCTCCTTACGCCTTCTCCAAAGTAAAGGAAAAGACGGTTTTCATTTTATCTTCATAAGGGTCGCTTGTTACCGTAATATTCTGTGCGTGAAGATTTAAAATATTCTTCACAAAGGAAAGACCAAGCCCTGCGCCTTGCTTGTCGCGCGTTCGGGACTTGTCCGACTTATAGAATCTGTCAAAAATGTGTGGCAAATCCTCTTTCTCAATACCTGTTCCATAGTTCACAAAATCAATTAAGACCTTTTTTCCAGCCCCGCGAACCTTGATTTCAATGGTGTTTTCAGGGTGGCTGAATTTTATGGCATTATCCAAAAGATTTATAATAACTCGCTTTATGGCGTCAGGGTCCGCAAGAACATTTTCCGTTTCGTTTTCAAAATCCACCGAAAGCTCAAGGTTCTTTGCTTCAAGCTTTTGCTCTGCACTTATAATGCATCGTCTTATCTCTTCATTCACGTTGAATTTTTGTATCGAAAGCTTGTATTCCGGCGAATTCATCTTTGTCATTTCAAACATTTCGCTGGTTAGCTTTGCAAGGCGTGTTGATTCGTCAAGGACAATCTCTAAGTACTCTTTTTCCTTTTCTTTCGGGATTGTTCCGTCCAAAATTCCCTGAACAAACCCCGAAATTGAAGTCATCGGTGTTCTTAATTCGTGGGAAATATCCGAAACGAAGCTAGATCTCATTTCTTCCAATCGTTCAAGGGAATCCGCCATATAGTTATAGCTGGATGCAAGCTGTGCCACTTCGCCACGGGCGGTTACATTTACTCTTTTATCAAATTTTCCCGATGCAATTTCCAAAACCGCGTTGTTTATTTCCTTTAGCGGTCTTGAAATATGTCTTGCTTCGGCATATATCAAAAGAAGCGACAAAAGCACCGCAATAATCAGAGTCAAAAATATGGTGGATGAGAACTTTCCCACTGTGGTTGCTCCGACACCCGGCGGGAAGAAATAGAAAATTCCGCCTATTACTGTATTCCCTTGTCTTATCGGCACACCAATGATGTGGCTCATTTTTCCGCCACGCTCCAGTGTCGCCATCTTTGCGCTTACCGTTTCACCTGCCATAACCCTCTGCCCGAATTTTTCAGGAACTACAAGCTGGTCGTTTGTTGCGGCGAACACCCTTTGATTTTTGTTTACAACGGTTATTTCCGCATTAACCAGCATTGACCAGGACTCAAGCGTTGAGTTATACATCATCATACTTCTTGCGTCAAAGCCGTCACGGGATATGGAATTGGTTAAGTATTCAATACTTCCAGAAGCCTTTTGGGCGGAATAAAAATGTTCGTCTTCAACATATTTGCTTAATAGTCCCATCATAGATAGAGACACAACCGCAACTGTGAACAGCACCACAGCCGTTGTTGTCCAGAAGAGCCTTGAAAAAATGGTTTTAAACATATTTTTACGCTCCTATTTTTTTATCTCAAATTTGTAGCCAACGCCCCAAACGGTTTTGAGTTGCCAGCCGTCTTCTGCGCCTTCAATCTTTTCACGTAGTCTTTTTATATGAACGTCAACCGTTCTTGAGTCGCCGAAATAGTCAAATCCCCAGACTTCTTCCAATAGCTGTTCTCTTGTATAAACACGGTTTGGGTTAGATGCCAAAAAGTACAATAGTTCGATTTCTTTCGGCGGTGCATCCACCACAGCTCCCTTAATCGTAAGCTCGTAATTTTCAATATTGATAGAAAGATTGTTAAAGGTAACTTCCTTTTGGGTTTCCGCTTCCTGTGTTCCTGTGCGGCGAAGCACCGCTTTTACTCTTGCTAAAAGCTCCTTTGCCTCAAAAGGCTTGGTTATATAATCATCCGCTCCAAGCTCTAAGCCCAGAACCTTGTCAAAGGTCTCGGATTTTGCGGTAAGCATAATAATCGGAACGCCTGATGTCTTTCTTATTTCACGGCAGACCTGCCAGCCGTCAGTTCCGGGAAGCATAAGGTCCAAAACAATAAGGTCAGGCTTTTCTTCGCGAAATTTTGAAAGTGCCTCGTCCCCTGTATATGCACAAATAGTTTCAAAGCCCTCTTTTTCCATATAAAGGCGAATAAGCTCAACAATATTCCGTTCATCGTCTACAACTAAAATTTTACTCATAGCACGCATCTCCTTATAATAATCTCCCCTTACCCTATATTTTACCATAAATTTAGAAAAAATAAAGACTTTTAACAGAAATTTAACTTTTACGCCCCTTTGCTCTTGCTAAATTCTTCCCGTTGTGATACAATTAAACGAGAAATTTTTGACTTTTAAGCTTAAAAAGGAGATATATAATATATGAAATTAGGTATAGTAGGACTTCCAAACGTGGGAAAGTCAACACTTTTTAATGCAATAACTCAGGCAGGAGCGGAGTCTGCAAACTATCCGTTCTGTACCATCGAGCCGAATGTGGGCATCGTGGACGTTCCTGATGAGCGAATTGACCGCTTGGCAGAGATGTATAACCCAAAGAAAGTTACCCGTGCATACATCGAATTCGTTGATATTGCAGGTCTTGTTAAGGGTGCATCAAAGGGCGAAGGTCTTGGAAACAAGTTCTTATCTCACATCCGTGAAGTTGACGCTATTGTTCACGTGGTTCGTTGCTTTGAAGACTCAAACATCACTCACGTTGACGGAAGCATTGACCCGCTTCGTGATATTGAAACAATCAATTTGGAGCTTATCTTCTCCGACGTTGAAATTATGGAACGCCGTATTGACCGTACCAAAAAGGCAATGAAAGGCGACAAGACATTAGCCAAAGAGCTTGAACTTTTAGAGCGTGTTAAGGAAGCTTTAATGGACGGAAAGCCAGCCCGAAGCCTTGACTATTCAGATGACGAGCTTGTTATAATGAACGAAATCGCTCTTATCTCAATGAAGCCGGTTATCTATGCCGCAAACGTTGCAGAAGACGATTTTTCAAAGGGCATTGAAAATAACAAGTATGTTAAAATGGTTGAAGACCTTGCAAAATCTGAAAACGCACAGGTTATGCCGGTTAGCGCAAGAATTGAAGAAGAAATTTCACAGCTTGACGCTGACGAAAAGGCTATGTTCTTAGAAGAGCTTGGAATGGCAGAATCAGGACTTGACCGACTAATTCGAGCAAGCTATACACTTTTGGGACTTATCAGCTACTTAACAGCAGGTGAGCCGGAAGTTCGTGCATGGACAATCAAAAACGGCACAAAAGCACCGCAGGCAGCCGGAAAAATTCACTCCGACTTTGAACGTGGCTTTATCCGTGCCGAAGTTGTTCACTATAACGACCTAATGGAGCTTGGCTCAATGACCGCCGCAAAGGAAAAGGGTTTGGTTCGCTCTGAAGGTAAAGAATATGTTATGAAAGACGGAGATATCGTTCTTTTCAGATTTAATGTTTAATATAAAAGGTCGCAGGTAGTACTCTGCGGCCTTTTTCTTACGATTTTACCAATTATCGTTCCAATAATTATGTTGACACAAAATATTCTGTGTGCTAAAATTGTGGTGATATTATAATAAGGAGAAAATATTATGAGTATTCCTGTTGCAAAACAATACATTTTAGACTTTGAACAGCTTGGTTTTGGTATGTTCGTTCACTGGGGCCTTTATTCACAGGTGGGAAAGGGCGAATGGCATCACTATCACAAGCAGAGAGACAAATATCTTGAAGAGTGTGCTAAAAAAGGCATTGTTCCTGAAGAAAAAATTCCATTTAAGGACAGACAATTAACCGACGAGTACAAGTCTCTTATTAACACTTTTACTGCTGAAGATTTTGATGCGGAAAAGCTTGTTTTGACTGCAAAAAACACAGGCTGTAAGTACATAACATTAACAACCCGTCATCACGAAGGTTTTTCACTTTTTGATACTTGCGGACTAAACGATTTTGATGCACCGCACAGCCCTGCAAAGCGTGACCTTATCCGTGAATTTGTGGATGCCTGCAGAAAGCACGATATTATTCCGTTCTTCTATATGGCAACTCACGACTGGTATCACCCTGCTACCTTTAACGATTTTGATGCATTTCTTGACTACTTAAACAAGAGCGTTGAAATCCTTTGCACAAACTACGGAAAAATCGGCGGTTTCTGGTTTGACGGAAACTGGTCACAGCCTGATGCAGATTGGAAAGAAGACGAGCTTTATAAGGTTATCAGAAAGCACCAGCCTGAGGCTATGATTATAAACAACACAGGTATGGCGGCAAGAGGATATATCGGAAACCCTGAAATTGACTCTGTTACTTTTGAAAACGGCAGACCAACTCCGCTAAACCGCGAGGGAATGCCTAAATATATCGCTGGCGAAATGTGCCACACTATCAATGACCACTGGGGCATCGGCGAGTTTGACTATAACTACAAATCACCAAAAGAGCTTATCGAAAACCTTTGCAACTGCCGTAAGGTTGGTGCAAACTATCTTTTGAACATCGGTCCTGAAGGACAGGGCAAGGTGAACGATTATCAGGCACGCCTTATGGAGCTTATCGGAAATTGGATGAAGCTAAACGGCGAAGCAATCTATAACGGTAGACCTTATGCGTCCTATAGCGTTGGCAAAAACTTTATACTAAAGAGCTATGACGGAAAGAGCCTTTACCTATTCGTGTTTGACCTTGGTATCGAAGGTAGTGCAAACGTAACAGTTGGCGGTAAATACTTCGGAAGCTATTCATTCGGCAACGTAACCGATAAGGTTTCTTCTATTGAATGGATGGATAACGGCGAAGCATTGAAGTTTATTCAGGGCGAAGATATGCTTTGCGTTAACTTCACAGGCTATCCTTACGGAAAATCCCTTGGTGTTCGTGTGGCGAAAGCTGTAATTGAAAAATAAGATAAATTTATAATATTATTGAAATAAGATAGGCTCCCTTGTGTAAAGGGAGCTGTCGAGTATAACGAGACTGAGGGATTGTTTGGTTTTTTCTCATAAGTTATAACCTTATTTATAAATTACAATCCCTCCGAGTTTTGCTTTGCAAAACCCACCTCCCTTTACACAAGGGAGGCTTTTTTGTATCTCTTTAAACACAAGACATATTTTAATAAGATTGGACAAGGGATAAATATGCACAAAGAAATGAGGATATTGTGCTTTCACAATATCCTCATTCCCCTAGGGCTTACGCCCTTGTTGTGGTGGTATATATGATAAAAGGGTAAATGATAGTATGCATATCTTGCACACTATATCTTCATTTTGCGCCTTTTTTCAGAAACTATGCAAAAAACTGTTGACATTTTCAAAAATTGCTACTATAATACTTATAGATTAGATTAGATAAGAATAGATTAGATTAGTTTTGAATATGCGACTATTTTGTTTGCCTCAGGACTGGTCTGTTCTGGGACTTTTTAATTTTATAATACCAATTTGGAGGGCAAAAAAATGAGTTTTAACGAAAATGATTTCAAAACATACCTAAAGCATTATCCTGATAAGGATGGATTTTTTGGAAAATACGGCGGAGCTTTCATTCACGAAAAGCTTGTACCGGCATTTCGCGAAGCAGACGATGCTTATGAAGCAATCTGCCATTCTGCACAGTTCATTAACGAGCTTCGCAGAATAAGAAAGGAATTTCAGGGTCGTCCAACCCCTGTATACCACTGCGAAAGACTTTCAAAGATTTTCGGCAACTGCCAGATTTACTTAAAAAGAGAAGACCTGAACCACACAGGTGCTCACAAGCTTAATCACTGTATGGGCGAAGGACTTTTGGCAAAATATATGGGCAAGAAAAAGCTTATTGCAGAAACAGGTGCCGGTCAGCACGGTGTTGCAATCGCTACAGCTGCCGCATACTTTGGCATGGAATGTGACGTTTATATGGGCGAAGTTGACATTGAAAAGCAACACCCGAACGTTATCAGAATGAAGATGCTTGGCGCAAATGTTATTCCTGTAACTCATGGTTTAAAAACCCTAAAAGAAGCAGTTGACGCCGCATTTGAAGCATACTTAAACGAATACAAAGACGCAATTTACTGCATCGGTTCAGCTTTGGGCCCACATCCGTTCCCGAAAATGGTTCGTGACTTCCAGTCCGTTATCGGTATCGAAGCAAGAGAGCAGTTTTTAGAAATGACAGGAATTATGCCTGATGCAATCTGTGCCTGCGTTGGCGGCGGTTCAAACTCACTTGGTATGTTTACGCCGTTCTTAGCAGACCCTGTTGAAATTTACGGCATTGAGCCTCTTGGCCGTGGCGAAAAGATTGGCGACCACGCCGCTACTATGAAATACGGAACAAAGGGCAGAATTCACGGTTTTGAGACCTACGTTCTTCAGGACGAAAAGGGCGAACCGCTTCCTGTTTACTCAATCGCATCAGGACTTGATTATCCTGGCGTTGGCCCGGAACACGCACATCTTCGTGACCTTGGCCGTGTAAACTATGAAACAGTATCTGACGAAGAAGCTATGGAAGCATTCTTCCTGCTTTCAAGATATGAGGGTATCATCCCTGCAATCGAAAGTGCTCACGCTGTTGCGTATGCTATCCGCTATGCAAAAGAGCACAAGTCAGGCTCAATCCTTGCTTGTCTATCTGGACGTGGTGATAAAGATATCGACTACGTTTACGAAAACTACGGCTGTGGCGAAAAGTTTAAGCTTGACTATGATGTATAATTTTGTAGGGGACATTCACGAATGTCCCGCGTGCGGTTCGTGAACCGCCCCTACAATTCGCAATTTAAAATAAAGAAAACCACCTGAAATCAGGTGGTTTTCTTTATTTATCATACACGGCTTCGCTTGTTAGATTTATGCCTAATTTTTTGAACATAAGCTCGTCTACTTCGGAAAGAATTACCGTTGTATGCGCTTCTGCACCTTTTAGCTGGCCAAGGCCGTCAAGTGCATTTTTTGCAACCTTATCACTTGCCGCACAGATTGAAAGGGCAATCAAGGTTTCATCCATGTGAATTCTCGGGTTTTTGCTTCCCAAATGGTTTGTTTTAAGGTTCTGCACCGGCTCAATAACCACAGGCGAAATCAAGTGTGCGCTGTCATCAATATCTGCGATGGCTTTTAGTGCATTTAAAAGTGCCGCAGAAGATGCGCCCAAAAGTGAAGATGTTTTTCCTGTTACAATTCGTCCGTCAGTAAGCTGGATTGCACAAGCAGGTTTGCCTGTAGCTTCCGCCTTTTTGTTTGCAGCAAGCGCAACTTCGCGGTCGTTTGCAGTAACTCCCGCTTGTTTCATTATAAGCTCCATCTTCAAAATGGACTCATTATCGCACTTTCCGTTGGTTTTATCCTTTAAAACCTGATAGTATCTGCGGATAATTTCCGCCTTTGATGCACGTCTTACAACGTCATCGTCTATGATGCAGTTTCCTGCCATATTAACGCCCATATCGGTTGGAGATTTATACGGGCTTTCGCCCAAAATCTTCTCAAACATAGCGTTTAGGACTGGGAAAACTTCAATGTCACGGTTATAGTTTACGGTGGTTTCGCCGTAAGCTTCCAGATGGAACGGGTCAATCATATTGACGTCGTTTAAGTCAACAGTTGCCGCCTCGTATGCAAGGTTAACATCGTGCTTTAGTGGCAAGTTCCATACAGGGAATGTTTCAAACTTGGCATATCCCGCCTTAATTCCACGCTTGTTTTCGTGATAAAGCTGGGAAAGACAGGTTGCCATTTTTCCGCTTCCAGGGCCCGGTGCTGTTACAACAACAATCGGCTTTTTGGTCTCAACAAACTCGTTTTTGCCAAAACCGTCATCGCTTACTATATGCTCGATATTTGATGGATAACCCTCGATGCAGTAGTGCTTATAAACGCGGATTCCCATATTTTCAAGGCGTTTTTTGAACACGTCAACCGCTGCCTGACCCTTGTACTTTGTTATAACAACACTTTCTGCCAAAAGACCAAGACCACGGAATGCATTTATAAGTCTGATAGTATCTAAATCATAGGTAATGTTATAGTCGCTTCTTACCTTGTTTTTAACAATGTCGCTGGCACTTATTACGATAAGGATTTCAAGCTTGTCCTTCATCTGCATAAGCATTTTAATTTTACTGTCCGGCTGAAATCCCGGCAAAACTCGGGATGCGTGGTAGTCGTCAAAAAGCTTGCCGCCAAGCTCAAGATATAGCTTGTCGCCAAACTCGCACACACGCTCACGGATGTGTTCCGACTGCATTCTTATATATTTGTCGTTGTCAAAACCAACTTTTAACCCCATTATATTTTGCCTCTTTCTGCCTTAAAATTCCAACGTATATAATTATACCACAAACTTACCCCAAAAACAACACAAATTTTACTTATATTAAAAATATTTTTACCATTTTTCAAGATATAACTCGCAAATATAAAAAACCCGTCTTTTTTGCATCGGGTTCCTAAGGACAGTTGATGGGAATACGAGCATTGCGAGGTAAGAAGATGAGGAAAACTCAGTAAAATGGGTTTTCCTC
>JAFUJN010000092.1 GCA_017468095.1 Clostridia bacterium | reverse complement strand
AATTACGTCATATACCTTATCTCCATCATAGTCAATAATCTCCAACATTACGCTCTTAAAATCAGCCTCAACATAGTCTTCTAAGAACATACCATTATAAAGAACTCTTGGTGATGCAATAATCTTTAGTGTTTTAGTCTTTGTCTTTGTTTCCTGATATGTGATAGTTGAAATGCTGTCTCCGATATCAGTAATATCTTCACAGTCAATGATTACTGTTTTGTTTCCAGTACTTGTTTCGCTGACACACAATACTGTATTTTCAAGCTCGTCAGTTTCCTGAACATAAGCTATTACGTTTTTGCCCAAGAATCTGTCATAGCTTACTTCGCCCGCATAATATGTAACCTTATCTATAATAATGCAACCGTCTTTTGCGATACCGTCCTTACCGTAAATTGAAGTTGTTTCTGTGCCGGTCAAAAGACCTCTTACCTTACTTATATCACGATTTATGGAAAGTAAAGATTCGCCATAAGCTACTTCGTATGCTACGCCCTGTTTTCCGCCGTAAGTTTTTACCAACGGTTCAGCATCAAGCATTGCATAAAGAATGTCTGTTGCAACATCAGCCTTTAGCTTAGTACTGCTATTTGCACTGATTCCATCGGCAATTCCGACTTGTGATGCTTTTTGTATGTAATTTCCGTTTTCACCCAAAACAGGTTTATAGCCAAGGGCAATTACTGCAAGCTTTAGTGCATTACCAACAGTAAGTGCACTCTGGCCCTTGTATTCTTCATTTGCTTCCAGCATTCCTACGCTTTTTGCAAATTCTTCTGCACTTATTTCATCCGGATTATCATAGAAAAATCCGGCAATAGATTTGGTAAATCCATCGTATGTTACAAGATTTTCCTGATAAATTCCAAGCTGGCGAAGCGCCTCTTGCTTCCATGTTGTGTCCTTAGCTGCGTAAGCCGGACTTACCACAGAAATAAGCATCGCAACGCATAATATTAGTCCTAATGTTTTCTTGAACATCTTATGTCTCCTTTACTTTACAAACAAGTTGTATATAATTTGTGCACATTCCGCTCTTGTTGCCTGTCCGCGAGGAGCAAACTTTCCATCACCTGTTCCGTTTACTACTCCTGACATATAAAGCTTTGATACGGCATCCTTTGCATAATCTGCAATTTCGCCTGCATCGGCAAAAATGACGTCATCACGAACCATCTGAACATTGCCTTTTGCTTTTAGTGAAAGCACTGCCATATCCTGTCTGGTAAGTGCCATACCTGTACCAAATTCTTTTTCATTTATTCCGCTTGTTAGTCCAAACTGTTTTGCAGATGCTACGTATGAGTGATACCAAGCATCCTTTGGAACGTCTTCAAAATCACAGGTTGCATAAATATTATGCTTGCCTGCTGCAACAACAAGCATCTTTACGTATTCTTCACGGGTTACGTAATCATTTGGTCGGAAGTTACCCTTTTCATCACCTGCGATAATTCCCAAGTTTGCTAAACCTGAAACTGCTGTTCTTGCCCATTCAGCTTCGTGTAAATCTTTAAATCCAACTAAGCCGGCAGAACCCGGTGTTCCTGTAGGATTTGTTGCGACAGGTGTTATGGTTGTTGATGAACCACCACCGCCACCAGATCCGCCGCTGCCGCCTGATCCGCTATCGGTATCTGATTTAAGAGCCTTTGAAACAGCATCTAAAAGATCGTTAGTTGTCTTTGCAGGAGTTTTTGAAAGAATATCTGCAATTT
>JAFUJN010000091.1 GCA_017468095.1 Clostridia bacterium | reverse complement strand
TTAGCACGTGGCTTTGTAATCTTTGCCTTGTTAACCAACATATCAATAACCTTGTTCATTGCAAGCTCATCGCGAAGACCTGCGATATCAGCTTCCTGCATAAGCTCCTTAAGCTTATCAGCTTCCATATTGTACTGCTTAGCCATTTCAGCAATTCTGTCGTTAACTTCTTCATCAGTCACGTCAACGCCTTCAGCCTTTGCAATAGCTTCCAAAACAAGAGTTGTCTTAATCTGTCTCTCTGCCTGTGGCTTCATGCTTTCCTTGAATGCTTCAGGTGTTGAGCTTGTGTACTGAAGATATGTTCCAAAATCCATACCCTGATACTGAAGTCTCTGTGCGAAATCCTGCATCATTCTGTCTGTCTGATCGTTAATCATAGCAGCAGGAACTTCTACTGTGCAAGCTTCTACAACCTTTTCAATAACAGCGTTTTCTGTTTCAGTCTTAACCTGCTCAGCTGCTCTTGCTTCTAACTTTTCACGGATGCTCTTCTTGTATTCTTCTAAAGTATCAAATTCGCTTACTTCTGATGCGAAATCGTCATCGATTGTTGGAAGTTCACGAGCCTTGATGTCGTGGATTTTTACCTTGAATAGTGCTTCTTTACCTGCTAAATCCGGTGCGTGGTATTCTTCAGGGAAAGTAACAACTACGTCAACATCTGCGCCTGCTTTTTTGCCGATTAGCTGGTCTTCAAAGCCAGGAATAAATGTGTTTGAACCAAGTTCAAGTTCATAGCCTTCAGATTTTCCGCCATCAAATGGAACGCCGTCAACTGATCCGTCAAAATCGATTGTAACGATGTTACCCTTTTTAGCAGCCTTTCCTTCAACAGGAACGATTCTTGCATTTCTTGCCTGAACCTGCTTAACTTCTGCATCAACGTCTTTTGCAGTTACATTGTGTTCAATTTTGTTTAGCTTTATACCTATATATTCGCCAAGTTCAACTTCCGGCTTTGTTGTAACCAAAGCTGTGAATACAACTGGCTCGCCCTTTTTGATTTCATCAACGTCAAATTCAGGACGTGCTGCAGGCTCAACATTAGCTTCCTTTAGTGCTGCTTCATAAGCTTCCGGAAGAACCATATTGATAGCATCATCATAGAATACTGCTTCTGTGTAGTACTTTTCGATAACTGCTCTTGGAACTTTACCCTTTCTGAAGCCAGGAACGCTGTACTTCTTAGCGTTCTTCTGATAAGCCTTGCTCATTGCTTCTGCAAACTTCTCAGTTGAAACTTCAAATGTTAATTTTACTAGATTTTTTTCTACTTGTTCTGATTTAACTGCCATTGCGTTTAAATCCTCCTCATCTAATTGTATAGCGGCATAAACCGCCATTATTACATCCTAATTATTATATCACAAATATATAAAATTTCAAGCCTAATTTGGTAATTTATTAAAAAACACTAAATTTATGGTCTAATCCGCTATTTTAACAGGCATAAATTCACGATAATCGCAGGAAACAAGGGTATATTCGATGCCGTCAAGCTCACCTTCGAACACGTTTTTTATGCCGCCTGAATGGATATGACCAAAGACGCATTTTTTGATGTTATTCTTCTTTAAAAACTCGGTCATTTCGTTATTCTGGTAATCTTTCAAAACCGGCGGAAAATGAGTGAAACAAATTATATTATCAGGGTGTTTTGCTTCCTTTACCGAAAGGTCAAGCCTTAAAATTTCCCTGTCATAAATCTTCTTATCTTCGCCAAAAAGCTCCGGTGTCGGTGTTGTCCAACCACGGCTTCCGCAGATGGAAATATCCTTATATTCAAAGGAATTATTCTGCAGAAAATAGATGTTTTTATACCCCATATCATCTACAAACTTTTTAAGCTTGTTCATTGTTGTCCACCAATAGTCGTGGTTACCCTTTAAAATAATTTTTTTGCCGGGAAGACTATTTAAAAAGTCGAAATCAGCTTTTGACTCATTAAGATAAGTTGCCCACGAAAAATCACCGGGCATAACTACTGTATCATCTTCTCCTACTACCTGTTTCCAGTTAGTTCTGAGTCTTTCAACATAGTTTTCCCAGTTTTTCCCAAATATATCCATAGGCTTATCAACCCCTAAAGGAAGATGCAAATCTGAAATTGCAAAAAGTGCCATAAATTCTCCTTTTTACTTTGGAAATCCCCTTAAAAAAAACAAAGGGTCAAGAATACCTTGACCCACTTTTTTTGTTATAAAACTTTTCCCAAAAAGTCAATGGTTCTTGGGTGCTTTGGATTATCAAAAATTTCCTCAGGTGTTCCCTCTTCCAAGATAACACCGTCGTCAATGAAGATAACTCTGTCTGCCACTTCACGGGCAAAACCCATTTCGTGTGTTACGCAAACCATTGTCATTCCGTCTCTTGCAAGCTCTTTCATAACTGCAAGAACTTCGCCTACCATTTCAGGGTCAAGCGCTGATGTTGGTTCGTCAAAAAGCATAATATCAGGCTTCATACAAAGTGCTCTTGCTATTGCCACTCTCTGCTTTTGTCCGCCTGAAAGCTGTGATGGAAACGCCTCCGCCTTATCTGTAAGACCAACCTTTTCAAGTAGTCTCATAGCCTCCTGTTTTGCTTCTTCCTTTGACATCTTTTTAAGGTCAACGGGAGCTAACATCAAATTACGAAGAACATTCATATTTTTAAACAGGTTAAAGTGCTGGAACACCATACCGATGTTTTCACGAACCTTGTTTATGTTTACCTTTTTATCATCTACGTGGTAGCCATCTACTACAACCTGTCCGCTTGTTATTGTTTCAAGTCTGTTAATGCATCTTAAAAAGGTGGATTTTCCTGAACCTGACGGTCCGATTACGCAAACCACTTCACCTTCGTAAATATCTGTGGAAATGCCATTTAAAACGTGGAGATTTCCAAAGCTTTTCTTAAGGTCTTCTACGTGGATTTTTACATTTCTAGTTTCTGCCACGATTCAAGCTCCTTTCCAATGCATTTGCAACCTGCTGAAGTGCAAGGATTACAATAAGGTACATAATTCCAACAATAGTCCATACCTGAAAAGATTTAAAGGTTATAGCTATTACATTCTGTGCCTTGTTAACAAGTTCCGGGAAACCGATAACTGACAGAATTGATGTATCTTTTAGTGTGATTATAAACTGGTTTACGATACTTGGAATCATATTCTTAATAGCCTGTGGTAGAACAACTCTGAACATTGATCTCCAGTATGTAAGTCCCAAGCTTCGTGCAGCCTCCATTTGTCCTTTGTGTATAGACTGTATTCCTGCACGGATTATTTCTGACATATAAGCACCGCAGTTTAAAGCAAGACAGATTGTTCCTGCTTCAAGTGGTGAAAAGACCACGCTTGTGCCAAATATAGTTTTTAGTCCATAAGGTACACCGTAAAACACAAAGAATGCCAAAACAATCATTGGCACACCACGAATAAGATTTACGTATATCTTTGAAATAGCGTTTGCAACCTTATTATTTACTACGCTTGCAAGACCAAAAAATATACCCAAAACACATCCGAATAACAATCCCCAAAGTGCAAGAAGCAAGGTTTGTCCCATAGCCGAAAGCAAGAGCGGGCTGTACGTATTTAAAATTTGGCTCATAGAGCAAATAGCCTCCCTATACATTCTATAAAGGCATCGGTTTTACCAATGCCCTTACAGCTTATTTTTGTTAAATGATTAGCCAAGATATTTTGCAATAATCTCGTCGTAAGTGCCGTTAGCCTTGATATTTGCAAGACCTGCGTTGAACTTGTCAACAAGTTCCTGATTAGCGCTATCGAAGATTGCGAAACCATACTGTGCAGGTTCATTTTCTGTTCCGTCAACATACTTCATGTCAAGTTCGCCGATCTTGATGTTGTACTTTAGGATTGGTGTATCGTCAAGACAAGCATCTACCTGACCACCCATAACTGCCTGATACATATCAGGTGATGTTGAGAATGTTACAACTTCAAAGCCGTATTCATTCTTAATGCTTTCAGCGTACTGGTTGCTCATTGTACCGTTCTTAACAGCAACTTTCTTACCGGCAAGATCAGCAAAGCCTGTGATAGCAGAATCTGTAGCTACTGCCATACCCTGAGTTGCATCATAGTAACCATCTGAGAAAATCCAGCCTGATTCTTTTCTTGCGTCTGTGATTGAAGCACCAGCGATCATACCGTTAGCCTGACCTGCCTGGCAAGCAGCGATAGCTGCATCCCAACCAACGTACTGAAGGTCGTATGTAAAGCCCTGGTCTTCTGCAATAGCTGCCAAGATGTCCATATCGATACCAACGATGTTGCCGTCAGCATCCTGGAATTCAAATGGGCTGAAGCCCTTGTCTGTTGCGATTACATAATCTGCGCTGTTACCTGCGCCGCCACATGCTACAAGTGATAAACACATAACAGCTGCTAAAACTAGTGATAAAAATTTCTTCATTTTTAATTCCTCCAAATTTCCAATTTTTATTCAGTTTAACAAAAATACACTTTATTATAACACATCTGTTTTAAAAAATCAACATTTTTCTGCGCCAAGTGTTAAAATTTCATAAGGTTTTACTTTTATCTGCCACTTTTCGCCGTCATCCTTTAAGATTTCAAGCTTTTCTTCAATGACATTGCTTAGGTAAAGATTGCTTATAACCTCTGTTTTTTGGATAGTTAAAACCTGTTGGTTCTCCCATTTTCTCAATGTTTGTTTCCTTTTGATTGTATCATAACACAGGATATTTTTCAATCCTATTATATCAAATTTCTTATTTTATACAGATTTTAATTAATGTTTTAAGATTTTAATTTCTGTAAATAGCCCCCAACACGTACTATAATCAAAACAAAGGCAGGTGTTAATGTTTTGAATTATGAGTTAATGGGAAAACAGATAAGAAAGCAAAGGAAACTGAAAAATTATACACTCGAACAACTTGCAGAAAGGCTTGACTGTTCAACCACTTTTATTGGTCAAATTGAAAGAGCAAAAGGCAAGCCTTCCCTTGAAACAATAGTTAAAATTGCAAATGTTTTGGAGATTTCAATAGACAGCATGGTTTTTGGAGACCTGAACAGCAAATCGGGATACACACACTTTGTCAACAAGGTAACAGAACTTACTGAAAACTTTTCTCCAGAAGAAAAAGATTTGATGCTTAAAAACATTGAAATATTCAAAAAATTCAAAGACAGTGCCCATTAGGGCATTGTTTTTTTTGCAACAAAATGAAGATTATGGTTAATGTTTATTGACAATTATCTTTATTTAGTATATAATTCACAGTAGATAACAGTATAGAAAGGAGTATTTTCATGAAAAACCTTAATAAAATTTTTGCGTTTTTGCTTGTAATATCTTCTTTGTTACAAATATGTATAATCAGCGCAAGTGCAACAACCATCAATGATGCTACAGAGTGGCTGAAAGCCCAAAACGGAATTGGATATGATCTTGACAATTCGTATGGTTGCCAATGTTCAGATTTTGCTACCGCATATATGAATTGGTGCATTAACGGAAATCCAAGAGGCGGAAACTATCCCGTTGTAAATGCTAATTATTATCCAACATTGGCTTCAAGCGACCCTAATAATTGGGAAGTAATAAAAAACTATAGTGACTTCATTCCAAAACCGGGAGATATTTTTATTGTAACAGGAAGTTTGCCTCAATATGGTCATGTAGGTGTGGTTTTAAATTCTACACTCAATAAGGCAACAGTAATTGACCAGAATTATGATTCAAAAGCATATGCATACATTCATGATATATCTTGGGGTGTAGGCAGTTATATTCCTACACACTTTATACGATATAGGGGGTTCAATAACACAAGCAACAACTCAAACACAACCACAACCCGAATTCCAAATGGTACATATTATTTTAAGAATGTAGCTACAGGATTATATATGAACCTTGCATATGGAAAAGATGTGAATGAACAAAATATTCATGCGCACGAATTTGCAGGATATGATTCACAGAAAATGTTTGCATGGCATCTTGGAGAAAACAGGTATGCGATAAGACCTGTCGGTGTTGCAACAAGAATTATAAATGCAAATGCATGGGACATCGTAAGCGGAACAAATGTAAATCTTTTTGATGATTCAGGCGACCCTACTCAGCATTGGTATTTTGAGAAATCAGGGGATTCATACATTATTCACAACGTATCTAATTACAATTGTGTTATCACTGTTGATTCCGATTTGAATGTTATCGTTGAAAATAATTCTAACAATGCAAATCAAAAATGGATTCTTGAATGTGTCACTCACACATTTGACAACGATTCTGATGCAAGTTGTAATCAATGCCCGTTTGTCAGAGAAATAAAAAAGAAAACAGAAGTTGTTTTGAAAATTGGCAAAAAAGAAGCTACTGTAAATGGTAATAAAGTAAAAAATGATGTGGCACCAATAGCCGAAGATTCACGAACTATGCTTCCTGCAAGATTTGTTGCAGAAGTGTTAGGCGCGTCTGTAGATTGGGATTCAAAAAATAGTACCGTTATCATTAAAGGAAAAGATGTTGAAATTAAAATTCCTATTGGTTCAAAAAATGCTACTGTAAATGGTGAAACTAAAAAGCTTGACGTTCCAGCGTTTGCGAAAAACGGGAGAACATTTACACCAGTCAGGTTTATAGTTGAAGCATTAGGTGCAGTTGTTAATTGGAATGGCGATTCTCAAACAATTACAATAATAAAATAAATTTATAGGAGGTTTTAAAATGAACTGTCTAAAATGTGGAGAAAAGATTGGCAAAAAGGATAATTTTTGCAACAAGTGCGGAGAGGCTATTGTTGCTTCAACCCCAGAAAATGAAGCAACCGAGATTGCTCAATCAGCAATTATAGAAACGGAGTCTATAACAAATAGAAAAAACATTATAAAAAAAGTATATACATGGATGTCCGGCATCATTATAGTGGCGAGTTTCTCTTACCAAATATATTTGGCCATATCAGTAGCTTTAATTACGAATGCTGTGATAAAATCCGGAGCATCGGTTCATGGTTCAGCAGAGGCTTATACTATTCCATGGGTTTCCGTAATATTTTCGTTAATATTATGGTTTTTTGCAACACGCTTATTAAAGTCAGCAAATGAAAAAAATAGTACTTTCAGATATATCGTGGCATATTTCCTTGATTTATATCCTTGTATAATGGCATCTGCTTGGCTTCCTTTATTAGCTCTTCGTTGGATTGCGCTTATAGCTTATACTGTTATTTTCATTTATATGATTTCTTTAAGCAGAAAAAATAAAAAAGAAATAAAAGCATTAAAAGTCGTATCTGATAAGTAATTTTTATTATTTAAAAAGGAGCTTGTTATGTGGAACGCATTTAAAGCTATGTGGAAAAATGTTTTTAATTATAGCGGAACTGTTGGAGTAAAAGAATTTTGGTTGGCTTGTGTTGCAGAAGTTATTTTTATGTATTTTCTTCTTGTACCGCTTGCAATTATAATTATACCTTTACAGTTGATCGGGATCCCAATAATAATTTCAGCAGAACTGTTCAGCGCATTGTATATATGCGTTTGTTTAGTTCCTTTGATTTCATTATATGCAAGAAGAATGAACGATGTTGGATTAACCAAGGGTGGTATAATTTACGTAGCCATTACTATTCCTATTGTTGCAGCCATGATTACATCTACTTTCCCATCAGAGAGCATGAAAGGATGTAAGTTACCTTGGTTTGGACACTTCATTATAGTAGGTATGGGTATGGGAATTTATGCTTCCATTTTCTATGCATTTTTCCCTGTTGTATCAGGCTTGCTTATGGGTACTGGCCTTGTTCTTGCTTCTATTCCAATTGTTATTGGAGCATTTTTTGTAATAAAAAACATAATAATAGAAATATTTTTTAAGTAACCGCATTTCCCCGACAATAATGATTTATTCTTTATTATCATTGTTTTTGCAAGCAAAAACACAGTTCTTTTTGAAAAGAACTGTGTTTTTTTAACTCTTTGGTTTTGGCTTAAATATAAGAGCTGCCAAAATACCGAAAATACAGGCTGCGCATATCCCTGCTGCGCCTGCTGTAAAGCCGCCTGTAAAGATGCCTAAAAATCCGTTTTCTGCCACGGCTTTTTCAACGCCTTTGCAAAGGGTATACCCAAAGCCTGTAAGCGGAACAGTTGCTCCTGCACCTGCAAACTCGACCAACGGCTCGTATATGCCAAAAAGCTGAAGTACAACACCCAGCGATACAAAAGAAACCAGTATCCTTGCAGGAGTCAGCCTTGTTTTATCAATTAAAATCTGCCCTACCACACAGATAAGTCCACCAACTATAAACGCTTTTAAATAATCCATTACATCACCTTTTCCGTGTCTATTATGAGCGCATGGGCAATGGACGGAATTGTCTCACCCTGAAACAAAAGCTGTGGGTTCATTAAAGCACCTGTTGCCATCAGTATCATACGCTTGATATTTCCCCGTTTAAGCTCCTTAAAAATGTGTCCGCAAAAAACACTTCCACAGCATCCGCATCCGCTTCCACCTGCATGAACATCCTGACCTTTTATATCAAAAATCATTTTCCCGCAATCCTTGTGCTTGGGATAAATGTTATAGCCGTCTATATCCATAAGCTCGCATAAAACATCCGAGCCGACGGTTGCAAGGTCGCCTGTTACGATTACGTCATAGTCTTCAGGATGGGTTCCTGTATCGCGAAAAAGTGCGGTCAGGGTATCTGCCGCTGCACCTGCCATAGCTCCGCCCATATTGTTCACATCATTTATACCCATATCAATGATTTTGCCTGTGGTTACGGCTTTGATATATGGCCCATCTCCGTCCTTTTTCAAAACTGCCGCACCTGAACCCGTTACCGTCCATTGTGCCGATGGTGCACGCTGACCGCCATATTCCAATGGGTATCGGTACTGCTTTTCTGCAGAGCAGTAGTGACTTGATGTTACGCACAGAGCATTATCTGCACATCCGCCTGAAATCAGCATTGAGCCTATCATCATACTCTCTGCCATAGTTGAGCAGGCGCCATAAAGCCCCAAAAAAGGTATATTCATATCACGCATGGCATAATGAGCACCAACGCATTGGTTCAAAAGGTCACCTGCCAGAATGAAATTGACATCGCTTTCTTTAAGCTTTGCTTTAGAAAGGGCAAGCTGTGCCGTTTCTTCCTGCATCTTGCTCTCTGCTTTTTCCCATGAACTCTCGCCATAATAGTCATCTTCCAAAATCACATCAAATTCTTTTGCAAGTGGCCCTTCACCCTCTTTTTTGCCCACAGTTGATGCCGTTTCAAAAATTGTGGGCGGATTTTCAAATACCACGGTTTGTTTTCCCATTCTCATATCTTGTAGCCTCCCTTTTTTGATATTTTTATCAATCAGGGATTTTTTATACAAAAAAAAAGATATGCCGTTTGGCATATCTTATTGGTTGCAAACCACTGCGAAGAATACAAGTTCTTCCCCTGATGTATTGGTAAGGCTATGAGCGTGACCTTTCGGGCAATAGTGACAATCTCCTGCTTTTACAGGGATAATCTGGTTATCGTACTTAACTTCCCCTGTGCCCTTTAAAATCAGCATAATCTCGCTGTCCACCACGTGCTTGTGGTAGCCAACAGATGCACCGGGCGATAAAGTATCACACATAATGTTATTAAGGTCATCCTTTACGCTTTTAATGAAAAAGTCACCTTTTCCACCCATAAATTCCGTTGTTTTTGAAGTCTTAACTTTGTTAAAATCAATAATCATTTCTTACCTCGTATGTTAAAAAATCAGCAAGAACAAGCTCCTGCTGATTATAATGTTCGGATTATCAAACGATGAATCTTGCAACCTCATCCATGAACTTTGCGCAATCATCGCTATGAACTTCAACCTTAATCGGCTTTGACAGGTTAAGGCTGAAAATACCCATAATTGATTTTGCATCAACCACATATCTGCCTGATGTTAAATCTACGTCAAAATCGTATTTTGCAACAATATTTACAAAATCCTTAACATCATTGATGGAGCTTAGCATAAGATTAAATTCTTTCATTTTTATTCCTCCTTAAATTAGTTTGAAATTTAATTTCCATATATTATAATACAACTTTTTCTAAATTTAGTCAAGGGACTTGCAGAAATTAAATTATTTTTATATAATACTTATATAATTTGTGCATTTATTTGAGAGGTTATGATGAAAAAAGTTGCATTTTACACTTTAGGCTGTAAGGTTAACCAGTACGAAACCGAAGCTATGAGTGAATTGTTTTTAAATAGCGGATATGAAATAACAGACTATGACGGCTATGCCGATATCTATGTTATAAACACCTGCACCGTAACAGGAATGAGCGACAGAAAATCACGGCAGATTATCCGCCGTGCAAAAAAACAGAACCCTTACGCTTTTGTGATTGTAGCAGGCTGTTATTCACAAGTTGCACCCGATGAAGTTTTGAAAATTGACGGCGTGAACCTTGTTCTTGGAACAAAAGACCGTAGCGACATTGTCCGTCTTTATGAAGAAAATGTTGAAAACAAAAAGCAGTCAAAGGTTGAGGACATTATGAAGTGTCATAGTTTCGAAGGCCTGTCCCTTTCCACCTTTGGCGACAGAACCCGTGCATATATAAAAATTCAGGAGGGTTGCAATCAGTTCTGCTCCTACTGCAAAATCCCTTATGCCCGTGGTCCTATTCGTTCCCGAGATTTTGACGAAGTTATTAAAGAAACAAAACGTCTCTGTCAAAAAGGCTTTACCGAAATTACCTATGTTGGTATTCACATTGCATCCTATGGCATTGACACAAAGTCAAAAGGTCTTGCAGAATTGCTTAATGAAGCCAACAAAATTGACGGCATTAAAAGAATACGCCTAAGCTCTATTGAGCCTATGACGTTAAACGAAGAATTTGCGCAGAAAATCAAAGGTCTTGATAAGCTTTGCCCACATTTTCATTTGTCACTTCAATCAGGATGCGATGAAACACTAAAGCGAATGAACAGAAAATACACCACCGACCAATACTACGGTATTGTCGATGGTCTTCGTCATCACTTCCCCGAAGTTGCAATCACCACCGACATTATGGTGGGCTTCCCTGGTGAAACCGATGCGGAATTTGAAAAGACCTGTGAGTTTGCCGAAAAGGTTGCTTTTGCAGACGCTCATATCTTCCAGTATTCGCCACGCCCGGGCACTCCTGCTGCAAAATTTGAAAATCAAGTGACACCTGATGTGAAAGATGCACGAAGCAAGAAAATTATGGACATTTGCAAGAAATCAAAACGTGCATTTATGGAACGGTTTTTGGGCGATACCAAAGAAGTTTTATTTGAGCAACCTGTGAAAAACGGATACTTTGAAGGCAAAACCACAAACTACCAAAACGTATTGGTTAAAACAGGTGAAGATTTAGCAGGCGAGTACAGAAATGTCCGTCTTTTAGAAATCAAAGGTGACAATTTTATAGGCGAGATTGTATAAAAAAAGAGTTGAAATCTTTTGTGATTTCAACTCTTTTTAATTACCAGATTATTGCAAAGTATCCGGCATAAGAAAGTAGCATAAGAACGCCTGCCCAGCTCTTTAGCTTTCTGTCCTTTAAAACGCAAAGCAAAAGCATTACTGCGGCAAGGATTGCAACAAGTGTGTCAAACATAAAGCCTTGCGCAAATGGTACTGGAATTATAGAAGCAGAAAGGCCCACAACAAGCAATATGTTGAAAATATTGCTTCCAACTATGTTACCAATAGCAATATCTGCATTTCCTTTTCTTGCCGCCATTACTGATGTGAACAGCTCAGGAAGCGATGTTCCCAAAGCTACTATTGTAAGGCCGATAAATCTTTCTGAAAGTCCAAAAATTTTAGCTAAACTTGTTGCCGCATCAACGGTTACGTCACTTCCAAATACAATGAAAATTAGACCGACTACTGTCCACAGGCAAGCCTTTAACATTGAAAGTTCCTTAACTTCTTCGTCGTTTTCTTTTCTTTCTTTAAACGCCACATACATCAAGTAACCGATATAGGTCACAAATATCAAAAGAAGCAAAATGCCCTCAAGAAGTGTTACAGTTCCGTCATATCCCATCCACAAAAGAATGGCAGTTATAGCAATAACAACAGGAATATCAATTTTAATTGTGGATTTTGCAACCGCAAGTGGTGTAACCAGAGCTGAAAGTCCCAAAATAATAAGGATATTTAAAATATTACTTCCCACAATGTTACCGATTGTTATTTCCGCACTCCCCTTTAAAGCCGCTGTTATACTAACTGCCGCTTCCGGTGCACTCGTGCCCATAGCCACAATAGTAAGACCAATTACAAGCTGTGGTATTTTAAGCTTTGTTGCAATTCCTGATGCTCCGTCAACAAACCAGTCTGCTCCCTTTACCAGCAAAGCAAAGCCTACTAACAATAATAAAACCTGTAGCAAAATTTCCATTTTATACCTTCCTTTTCTTTTGAATTAAATCAAAAAGAGACTTTTATCACAGCAAAAAAACTGTGATAAAAGTCTCGCTTTTTAATACAACCGCGGGCTTATCGCCGTACTGACGCAGATTGTAACAAGTAACTTGCAAGCTACTCCCTTTTATCCAACGGATCCATTATACAAAATTCTACAAATTTTGTCAACATTTTTTTATACTTCGCGGTAGCAACCGAAGAACTTGAACTTTTCGTCAGAGTTCTCCATTTCGGATAAAACTGCGTAAAGCTCTTTTGAGTAAACCGATGCTTCAACTTCGAAATAGAACTCAAATTCAAAGTCACGGCCTGCGATTGGTCTTGACTCGATCTTTGTAAGATTGATGCCTGCCGCTGCAAACTTACTCATTACGCCGTATAGTGAGCCTGCAGTATGCGGAAGTGTTATAACAAAGCTGATTTTGTCGGCTCCCGGGTAAATTTCTGCATTTTTTGAGATGCAGATAAATCTTGTGTAGTTGTTGTCGCTATCTATGATGTTGTCATCAATAACGTGAAGCCCGTAGATTTGCGCACATTCTTTTGAGCAGATGCAAGCCAAATCATCACGGTCAGAGTTTGCCACCATTTGAGCCGCTAACGCTGTGTTGTCATACTGTGTTACGGTAACACCTGATAGGCTCTTTAGGTATTTATCGCATTGACCGATTGCTTGCCTATGTGAGCAGATTTCTTTAATCTTTGCATCCTTTTTCTTTGCCGCAATAACGTGGTTAATCTGAATTTTAGCAACCTTTACGATTGAGAAATCATAAGAACTCAAAAGGTCATACACTTCTGTAACCGTTCCGTGAACGCTGTTTTCAAGCGGAAGAATACCGTATCTGCACATTCCCATTGAAACCGCGTCCAAAACGCCTTTGAATGTATCAAAAAACATAACCGACGGATTTGCAAACAGCTTTTCACAGGCTTTCTGTGAATATGCACCCTCTGTTCCCTGACAAGCAACGATTGCGGATTGCGGTAAAATGTTTTCTGTTGATTCAATGGCCTTTTTGATTTTATCAACTGTCTGTGACTCGCCGTCTATCATCTTTGTCTGATATCCACGGCTTACCGAGAAAAGTGTATTATACAAAATCTTTGCGTAAAGTGCTAAATCTTCAGGGACTTCTGCCATTACCTTGTTTATCACTTCACGTTCACGCTGTCCGTTATAAATTGGCAGTCCATTTTCCTTTTTGTATCTTGCCACGTCGCAAACTGCGTTCATTCGCTCTTCAAAAAGCTTTATAAGCTCGTTATCAATACTGTCAATCTTCTGTCTTGCTTCATCAAGATTCATCGCTATCAGCTCCTTAATTTTCTAACATATTTAATATTGTAATAGCCGCAACCGCTTCAATTACAGGCACAGCACGTTTTACAATACACGGATCGTGACGACCCTTTATTACAAGCTTTTCGCTTTCCTTTGTTTTTAGGTTAACGGAATTTTGCTCCTTTGAAATGGATGGTGTTGGCTTTATTGCCACCCTGAATATAACAGGCATACCGTTTGAAATTCCGCCTAAAATTCCGCCTGCATTATTGGTTTTGGTTTTCACCACGTCATTATCAAAATAGAACTCATCGTTATTTTCTGAACCATACATTCCGCCTACAGAAAATCCTACGCCGAACTCAATTCCCTTTATGGCAGGAACAGCGAAAATATTTCGGGATATTTCGCCTTCAATTCCGCCGAAAAGCGGTCCGCCGATACCAACAGGAAGCCCTGTTATTGCACATTCAATAACTCCGCCGACAGAGTCGCCGTTTTCTCTTGCTCTGTCAATTTCTGCTTCCATTTTAACTCTTGCAAAATCATTTATAACAGGAAATTCCTTTGATTTTACGCCGTCTAAAACGTCTTTTGTTATATCGCAAGGCGAGAATCTATCGTCTTTCACATTATGGATAGATTCGATATGTGCACCGATATGAATCCCCTTTTCTTCCAAAATCTGAAGTGCCAAAGCACCTGCAAAGCAAAGGGGTGCTGTCATTCTTCCCGAAAACTGTCCGCCGCCTCTTATATCGTTATTGCCGTCATACTTCATATATGCGGTATAATCTGCGTGGCCAGGACGTGGCACAAGCTTTAAGTTTTCATAGTCAGTGCTTTTTTGGTCTTTATTTTTTATAACTGCAGTAAGAGGCGATCCGCATGCAATGCCGTCTACAAGTCCCGATACAATCTCCGGCATATCCGCTTCTTTTCTTTGTGTTGAAAAGCGGTCTCTTCCCGGTGCACGACGTTCCATAAAGGCATAAACCTTTTCCATATCAGGGCAAAATCCCGCAGGAAGTCCCTCAATGGTGGCACCGATTTCGGCAGAATGTGACTGACCGAAAACTGTGACTTTGAATTTATCACCTGTCTGATACATGGGCTACACCTCCTAATTTTCTAAAATCTTCGAAGAATGCAGGATATGATTTTTTAACACATTCTGCACCTAAAATTTCTACGTCATTTTCACATATCAAGGATGCAATAGCGGCGGACATCGCAATTCTGTGGTCGGAAAAGCTGTCCACACATCCGCCCTTAAGCTTTCCTGTTCCTGTAATTATCATTCCATCGGCGGTTTCTTCTGCCATTCCGCCTAAATCCTTTATACATTTTGTCATTGCAAAAAGTCTGTCGCTTTCCTTTATGCGAAGTCTTTCTGCGCCGAAAATTCTTGTTTTTCCCGTTCTTGATGCTGCAAGCACCGCCAAAATCGGTACTAAATCAGGGATATTTGTGGCATCAATTTCTGTTTGGTCAAGAATTTCGGTTATTTTCTTGTCTCCCTGACGGGAGTTTTGGTTCATACCATCTATTTTAACATTACCGCAAATTTTATTGGCTACAGTCCAGAATGCCGCCGCCGACCAGTCACCCTCAACTTCCAGTTTTTTCGGGCTTATGTACTTTTGCGGTTTTATTTTATATTCCTTTTCTGAAACTTCAATTTCTACGCCAAACTCTTTGAGCGCATCAAGGGTCATATCAACATAAGGCGCAGACATTAACGGTGATGTCAGCTTTATTACACTTTCCTTTTTAAGTAGTGGAAGTGCAAATAACAGCCCTGATATATACTGTGAGCTGACATTTCCCGGAATTTCAAATACTCCGCTTTTTAATATGCCTTGTGTAGTCATAGGCAAGTTATCGCTTGATGCCTCAACGCCGTTTTTTCGCATCTGGCTGGTCAGTTCATAAAAAGGTCTTTCAGGGAGTCTTCCACGCCCTGTAAATTCACCCTTCTCGCAAAGTGCCGTTGCTACCGGCAGTAAAAACCTTGCGGTTGAACCGCTTTCACGAAAATCAAGGCTTACCGTATCTTTTTTTGCCGAAATCGGCTTTATAAGCACTCCGTTTTGGGTTTTCTCAAAGTCTCCGCCGAGATTTTTAATAGCTTCAAGGGTTGCATCAATATCGTCAGAGAAGTTATTTATAACAATTTCAGTTTCGCTATCCGAAAGTGCCGCACAGATGATTTTTCTGTGGCCGTCAGATTTTGAAGAAACGGCATCAACCGTCCCCGAAAGTCGGGTTGGTTTTATAGTAACATTCATTTCTTAAATTCCCTTTTTTATATATTCCAAAAGTTTTTCTACCGTAATTGTATTAAGTATGCATTCTCCCCAAACCTTTGGAAGAACCACAGTTATGAATCCGCCTGAACGCTTTTTATCGGAAAGCGCCACCTTATAAAGTTCATCCGCGGTATACGGGCATTTTGATGGAAGTCCGCATTTTTCCAAAAGCCCATCAAGGCTTTTGCTCATACCGCTATCGCAAATTCCAAACTCCTCTGTCGCCTTTGTAATAATACTCATTCCAATGGCAACACCATGACCGTGGGTTATGCTGTAGCCACTGCATTTTTCAACGGCGTGACCGATGGTATGGCCGAAATTCAAAAGTTTTCTGACGCCACCTTCAAATTCATCTACCTTAACAATGTCGCGTTTGATTTTGACGCAAATTTCAACAACTTCTTCGATATCAAAATCCCCTGACAATTTCTCCAACAGTTCAGGCTCTTTTATCATGCCGTATTTTATGGCTTCGGCTGTTCCGTCTGCAAAGGTTTTTTCGTCTAAAGTTTTAAAGGTGTCTGTATCGCAAATAACCAAGGACGGCTGATGAAATGCGCCAACAAGATTTTTTCCTGCATCTAAGTTCACGCCTGTTTTTCCGCCCACAGATGAGTCTATCGCCGCCAAAAATGTGGTCGGAATCTGCACAAACTTAATTCCACGAAGGTATGATGCTGCTGCAAAGCCTACCATATCCCCTGTGACTCCGCCACCCAACGCAACGATAAAATCGCTTCTGGTAAGACCGATTTCTGCCAAAAACTCAAGGATTTTTGTGTATGTAGAAATATTTTTTGACTTTTCGCCGTTTGGGAACACAAAAGTCTCTACAGAAAATCCGTTTTCGCAAAGGGAATTCTTTACAGTTTCGCCGTATATTGAATATACCTTATCATCGGAAATAATTGCCGTTTTGCCCTTTTTGAAAATCTCGCCAATCAGCTTTCCGCTATCTTCAAGAATGTTTTTTCCTATTAAAACATCATACTCGCATGATGCATTTACATGAACTTTTTTCATAGTCCGCTCCCTTTATAGACTGTCAATTAAATCTTTTTGTTCTCGACCCGTCTTTAAAATCTCAAACAGTTTTTCCCTGTCGCCGTTTTTTAAGGCATCTGAATACCCTTTTAATCGCTCTATTAAATCATCAGTTTCCTTTGCCAAGTTCTCGCTGTTATCCAAAAATAACTCTATCCACATATGCTCGTTAAGGTGAGCAACACGGGTCATATCCCGAAAACTTCCTGCAGAAAATCCTACGTGCCTTTTAGCCGTTTCGCTTTTTATATATGCTCCCGACACAACGTGTGCAAGCTGGGATGTGTACGCGATAACTTCATCGTGCTCCTTTGGGCTTGAAATCTTAACGGATGAAAAGCCTGCTTTTAAAACGGTATCGCCAAGCTTTTTTACGGCATCTTCCGGCGTATCATCATAAGGCGTCAAGATAAGGGATGCGCCCAAAAACAAATCTTCTAAAGAATTGTCATAGCCAAACTTCTCAATTCCCGCCATTGGGTGCATACCGATAAAGGTGAAGCCCTTTTCCTTTGCAATAGGCGCTAGATAAGCGCAAACCTTTTCCTTTACGCCACCGCAATCGGTAACAATAGTGTTTTTATCAATCTTCTCCGCGTTTTCTTTAACGAAGTTGATTGTATCACGTGGAAAAAGTGCTGAAATAATAATATCAATACCGCCAAAATTTCCGTCAAACGCTTTATCAATATCACCGTTTTTTTCGGCTTTTTTAAGAACGTTTTCGTCTTTATCAAGACCTATTATATCATAGTCTGTAAACTTTTTAAAGGCTTTTGCAAGGGAGCCTCCTATAAGTCCCAGACCAACAATCAGTATCTTCATTTATCTCTTCCTTATCTTGAAGCAAATGGTAGTACTGCATCAACTGCTTTTTTAACATCACTAAACTGTTCAGGAGTAAGTGACTGTGCACCATCGCAAAGAGCACGAGACGGGTCATTGTGTACTTCAATCATAAGTCCGTCTGCACCTGCAGCGGCAGCTGCAACTGACATAGGCTTTACAAGCTTTGAAATACCTGTTGCGTGGCTTGGGTCAACAACAACAGGAAGATGTGTTAACTGACGAAGAAGCGGAACTGCTGAAATATCAAGTGTGTTTCTTGTTGCAGTTTCAAAGGTTCTGATTCCACGTTCACAAAGGATAACCTTTTCGTTTCCGCCTGCCATAATGTATTCAGCACTCATCAAAAGTTCCTGAAGTGTGCTTGACAATCCGCGCTTTAGAAGGATTGGCTTATTTGTGTGACCAAGTTCCTTTAAAAGCTCGAAGTTCTGCATATTTCTTGCACCAACCTGAATAACGTCAACTTCGTCAAAAAGTGAAAGGTGTGATAAATCCATAATTTCAGTAACGATTGGAAGACCTGTCTTTTTCTTTGCCTTTAAAAGAAGGTCAATACCTTCGCTTCGGAGTCCCTGGAACGCATAAGGTGATGTTCTTGGCTTAAATGCACCGCCACGAAGAAGTCCTGCACCGGCTGCCTTTACCTGCTCTGCGATTGTGCAAAGCTGTTCTTCTGATTCAACAGAACAAGGGCCTGCGATAACTGCAAAATTTCCGCCACCGATTTTTACATCCCCGATTTCAATTACTGTATCTTCAGGATGGAACTTTCTGTTGGCACTCTTGAATGGCTCCTGAATACGTTTTGCGCTTTCAACGATATCCATGCTTTCAAGCATATCAATATCAAGCTTTGAAGTATCTCCGATAAGACCCAAAATTGTTGTATGAGCACCCTCTGTTAAATGCGGTTCAAGATTCTTTTCACGAAACCAAGCAGTTAAGTTCTCCAATTGTTTTTTGTCGTAGTTTTCCTTTAAAACTAAAATCATTTTTAATTCCCTCTTTCTTATGATTTATAAACAAAAACGGGGATTACGTGTTACCCGTAATCCCCGTTAAAATACGAATAGAATTTTAACAATTACCTGAGCAACACAACAAGGCCTTACCAAAATAAAAAGTAAAGCCATAAAAGTATTCAAATGTGTTACGAAGGTTAGCCATTTTTCGTACTTCCTTTTTGTCATTTGCTAACTATTATAGCACTTCAATCCTTGATTGTCAACGTTTTTTTCATAAAAATACTAAAATTTCGTTATTGAATTTCCGCTCCATATATTGTATAATATAAATATGTAAGGATGTGGAAATTTTTGCGTGAATTTATTTTAACTGTCGGGAATGATTTTGAAGGGCGCGACATAAAATTTATATTAACTAATTATTGGGGCTTTTCGGGAAGCCTTATAACCGCACTGAAAAAGGGTGATTGTATCCTT
The DNA here is from genome assembly GCA_017468095.1 of Clostridia bacterium. Classification (GTDB taxonomy): domain Bacteria; phylum Bacillota; class Clostridia; order UBA1381; family UBA1381; genus UBA1738. The sequence goes on along the minus strand of JAFUJN010000091.1, from coordinate 4,227 downwards.
TTAAACGAAAAAAAAGAGTTCGTTAACAAGGTTGTATCCTTTGGCGATGTTTTGAAAATATCCCTGCCACAAGCGGTTTCCGATAACATTGTCCCGAATGAAATTCCACTTTCTGTTCTTTACGAAGATGAAGATATTCTGGCAGTAAACAAGCCTGCCAATATGCCGACCCATCCGTCTATCGGTCATTATGAGGGAACTTTGGCAAACGCGGTTATGTACTATTACAAGGATGTTCCTTTTACATTCCGTGCCGTAACCCGCCTTGACCGTGATACATCAGGGGTGGTTTTAATTGCAAAGCATATCGTTTCAGCGGACAGGCTTTCTAAAAGTCTTATTTCGGGAGAGCTTAAAAAAGAATATATGGCAGTTTGCGATGGTGTTCCAAATCCGCAAAAAGGCGTAATTGATGCACCGATAAAACGTGAGGCGGAAGGCATTATCAAAAGATGTATTGCAAAGGATGGAAAGCCGTCTTTAACGGAGTATGAGGTTATAGAAGAGAAAAACGGTTTAGCTCTTGTAAAGCTTTATCCGAAAACAGGCAGAACGCACCAATTAAGGCTTCATCTTTCACATATCGGTACACCAATTTTAGGGGACTTTTTATACGGCAAGGAAATCAGCGGTGAGCGTACTCGTCTTCATTGTCACACTCTTCGTTTTCCACATCCGTTTTCGGGAAAGGTTATGGAAATTCTTGCCCCACTTCCCCAAGATATGAAACTTTAGATTGTACTTGCTTTTTGCAATTACTATATAATACACAAAGAAAGGATTTTTACTATGTCAAATTACAAAACAGATTATGAACGCTGGCTTTCATGTGAACTTTTATCAGAAGAAGAAAAGCAAGAGCTTCTTTCTATAAAAGACAATGAAACCGAAATTGAAGAACGTTTTTACCGTGAGCTTGAATTTGGTACAGGTGGTCTTCGCGGAATCCTTGGAATGGGTAAAAACCGTATGAACATTTACAATGTTCGCCGTGCCAGTCAGGGCGTTGCAAAATATATGAAAGATGCAGGAACTGCTGACAAGGGCGTTTTAATCGGTTATGATACAAGAAACTTCTCACATACATTTGCTATGGAAACTGCAAAAGTTCTTGCAGCAAACGGCGTTAAGGCATATCTTTTCAGCCAGGTTCACGCTGTTCCACAGGTTTCATTCGGTATCCGTTACTTAGGAACTGGCGCAGGTGTTATGATTACTGCCAGCCACAACCCAAAGGAATATAACGGATTTAAGGGATATGGCCCTGATGGCGGTCAGTTCCCACCGGAAGCTGCTGACATCGTTTTAGACGCTATCAACAGCTATGACGTATTTTGCGATGTTAAGGTTATGGATTTTGAAGAAGCAAAAGCAAAAGGCCTTATCGAAATGGTAGGCAGTGACTTTGACGAAGCATACATCGAAACAATCAAAAAGGAACAGGTTAACCCTGACGTAATTCCACAGGTTGCAGACGAAATGAAGCTTGTTTATACACCGCTTCACGGCTCAGGTGCACGTCCTGTTAAGGAAATCCTAAAGAGAGTTGGCTTTAAGAATGTTTTCGTTGTTGCAGAGCAGGATAACGAAGACGGAAACTTCCCTACAGTTAAGTCACCAAACCCTGAAAATGCAGAGGGCTTTACTATTGCAATCGAGCTTGCTAAAAAGAATGACGTTGATTTGATTATTGGTACTGACCCTGACTGTGACCGTGGTGGTATCGTTGTTCGTGATGGCGATGGCGTATACAGAACACTAACAGGTAACCAGACAGGTGCACTTTTGGTTGAATATATTCTTGCTGCTAAAAAAGAACGCGGACAGCTTCCTCAAAACGGTGTTGTTGTTAAGACAATCGTTACAACAGAGCTTGCAACAAAGATTGCAGACGCTTATGGAATTGCAACTGTCAGCTTACTTACAGGCTTTAAGTATATCGGTGAAAAGATGACCGAGTATGGAAAAACAGGTGAATATTCATACCTTATCGGTTTTGAAGAAAGCTATGGCTACTTGGTTGGTGACTATGCCCGTGACAAGGACGGCGTTGTTGCAACAATGCTTATTGCTGAAATGGCTGCATACTACAGAACAAAGGGCATGAACCTTTATGAAGCACTTCAGAATATCTATAAAAAGTACGGATATTTCCATGAGTCCTTGAGCAACTTCACAATGCCTGGTAAAGACGGTATGGAAAAGATGTCAAAGATGCTTTCTGATCTTCGTGAGTCACCAATTTCCAAGGTTGCAGGTCTTGATGTTGCAAAGGTTATTGACTATACCAAAGATGGAACAGGACTTCCAAAGTCAAACGTTCTAAAATATGAACTTTCTGACGGAAAGACATACTTCTTTATAAGACCATCAGGTACAGAGCCAAAGGTTAAGCTTTATGTTGGAACATCAGCTGAGTCTATGGAAGATGCTGTTGCACTAAATGAGGCTGTTACAAACGACGTTAAAGCATATCTTGGTGTATAATTAAAGGAGCTTTCAATGAAAAAAATACTTTCCTTAATCTTAGCCGCTACTATAACATCCACAGTAGCTGGTGCATTCACCTTTCCGGAGCCGGATTGGGGAGCACTTTTGAAAGAAAAGAAAAGTATGGTATATGAAACAGATTTTGAGCTTTACTGTGAGGCGCCGGTTACTTCGGCGCCTTACTTTGGCGCTAAATTCGAACCGCAAGGAGGCACATATTTCGGTATCATCGCTGAAAATTCAGAGTTTGCCTCTCCTGTGGGATCATACCTTACTTATTTCTCAATGGAAAATGGGCAAACGGACATATACTACCCTGCAAACAACATAATACGTGAAAATAACAGCATAGTTACCATAGGATATGTGGTAAATTCTTTAGATAATGTTGACTATGAAGTTATACGCCGAAGTCTTGACACCTTAGCTTCCTACAATAAGCCTATGTTTATCCGCTTTGCAAATGAAATGAATGTTTCAGCTCTTGGCGATGACCCTGTCCGCTATGTTGAAGTTTTCAGGACTGTTGCCAATATGATTCACGAATATCCCAACTTTGCGGTGGTCTGGTCACCTAATGATATGGGTGCTTTGGACAGGCCCTTTGAGTATTTTTATCCCGGAGACGAGTATGTTGACTGGATCGGCGTCAGTTCATATATGAAAAAATACTTTTTAGGCAAAAAAGATACCCTTGACAAAGAAGCCATTTATTTTATGACCGGCGATTATGCCTTTACTACAAACGCTTTAAAGCCAATCGTTAAGTTTATGAACGATAATGGTATAAATAAGCCAATAATGATAAGTGAAGGCGGAGTTGCTACCGAAAACAATTATGGCGAAGACTTATCGGCTTGGGCAGCTCCAAGATTCAGAAATATGTACTTTAGCACCATAATGAAATATCCGCAGGTTAAGCTTATCAACTACTTTAATACTTATCGTGCATACGAAGCCGAGAAATTTCACGTAAAGGACTATCATAATTCACAAGCCACCGATAAGCCATACGCAATGCAGATTTTGAACGAGGCCTCATCAAGCGGTGCTTACATCCGTGAGTATGGTGAAAATGCAGACTTCGTATTTGGAAAAGCAAATGACGGATATGAACTTACAGCTAAAGGTGGCATAGTTCCGCTTTATACTTTGGCTTATATCCCTAAAAAGCCGGATATCACGGTAAACTATACCTTAGACGGCAACTGGTATCATTCTGCAAATACAGCACCATATAAGTGTTCCCTAAATATTTCAGGGCTTTCCGATGGTGCACACACTTTGGCTATTTCAGCAGAAGATGTATCCAAGGCATACACCTTCTATAAGCGTGGAAATATTATACGCTTTGGCCAAGAGCCTGAGCTTCCGCCTATCACAGTTACAGTTAACGGAAATCTTTTATCCTTTGATACTAAGCCAACTACAATAGACGGACGCGTTCTGGTTCCGATTCGAGTGATTTTTAATGCACTTGGTGCTAATGTAGATTGGGACGGTGATAGCCAAACTGCAATCGCTATCGGCGGTGGCCACACCGTGAAGATTGGCCTTGGCAAAGATTTCTTCACAAAGGACGGAGAAACCATACCTCTTGATGTTCCTGCCCAAAGCATTGACGGACGAATTTTAGTTCCGGTACGAGCAATTTCACAAGCATTTGACTGCAACGTGAACTGGGACGGCAACGCAAGGCAAGTTGTTATTACTGATTAAAAAAACGCAAGACCAAGT
>JAFUJN010000090.1 GCA_017468095.1 Clostridia bacterium | reverse complement strand
TAAAATCTCAAAACCTGTCCAGAATGCCATTACTTTAGATCATTGTGATTACTATTTCGATGGTAAATTACAGGAGAAAAACGGATATGTTTTAAATATTGCGGAAAGAGCAAATGCTCTTGAAAAACCTGTAAAAATCCATCAGGACTATCATATCAAAATAAACTATGTTCCAAAAGAACTATACTTGGTATGCGAAACGCCTGAAAAATTCGAAATTAAAGTAAATGGCGAGCCTGTGGGCGAAGCAACTTGCGGGTGGTACATAGATAAAAGTTTTAAAAAGCTTGACATTTCAAAGCACATCAAGGTAGGCGAGAATACCATTTCCTTTGATTGTGATTTTGTCCAAAGTGATAAGTTCTATGAGAATTTGCGAAAGTCATTCATATTCGAAAGCGAAATGAATAAACTGGCTTACGATATGGAGATTGAAGCGATTTATCTTCTTGGAGATTTCGCAGTTAAAACCGACGGAGTTTGGGAAACCTTGGACAAAAACGCCGTAAGATACAAAGGCGACTTTGAAATTGATGCACCAAAAACTGAAGTAAATATTAAAAACATTGAAATGCAGGGATATCCATTCTTTGCAGGCGAAATGTCATTGTCAGGAGAAATTGAAATAACAGGCGAAAATCCTGTTTTGGAACTTGACATAAAAGGCATAAACGCAGTAAGAGTGAAAATAGGCGATAAGGAAAAGGTAATGCTTACCGATAACCGCCTAATGCTTTCAAGCTTTGGTGTATATGGTAAAGCAAAAATAGAACTTACCTTAGTAAATAACTTAAGAAATATCTTAGGACCACATCACCTTGAAATAGGTGAAAGCTACTGCGTATGTCCGTTCTCGTTCTTCAAGGAGCCGTGTGTCTGGGCACGAACACCGGAAGAGTGGAATGACGGATACTGCTTTGCTGAGATGGGCATATAAAAATCTTTATTATAAGATAGAGAGGGTAAAATTATGAACAGATACGAATCAGCAAAAGAAATTTACGCAAAATTTGGCGTAGACACAGATTTAGCTATTGAAAAGCTAAAAAACATTCCTGTATCACTTCACTGCTGGCAGGGTGACGACGTTAAAGGTTTTGACACCGACGGCCCACTAACCGGCGGAATCCAGACAACAGGAAACTATATGGGCAGGGCAAGAACTCCTGACGAGCTTATGGCAGATATGGAAAAGGTTATGTCTCTTTGCCCAGGTAAGAAAAAGCTTAATGTTCACGCTTGTTATGCAATTTTTGAAGATGGTAAAATTGTTGACCGCGATAAGCTTGAGCCAAAACACTTTGCAAAATGGGTTGAATTTGCAAAAGAAAGAAATATGGGTATTGACTTTAACCCAACATTCTTCTCACACCCAAAGGTTAAGGATGGCTTGACACTTTCAAGCCCGGATGAAGAAACAAGAAAGTTCTGGATAGAACACGGAAAAGCGTGTATCAGAATATCACAGTACTTTGCAGAAGAAACAGGCGTTCCTTGTGTTATGAACATCTGGACAGGCGATGGCTTTAAAGACATTCCTGCCGACAGAATGGGCCCAAGAATGAGATATAAAGAATCTATCGAAGAGATTTTGGCAGAGCCGTTTGATAAAAACTTGGTTAAGCCTTGTGTTGAATCAAAGGTGTTCGGTATCGGCGTTGAAGCATTCACATCAGGAAGCGCAGAGTTTTCACTAACCTTTGCAGCAACTCACGATGGATGCTTACCACTAATGGATAACGGACATTATCACCCAACCGAAATGGTGTCCGATAAAATTCCGGCACTACTTTGCTTCTTCCCGGAAATTGCGCTTCACATAACAAGACCAATCCGTTGGGATAGTGACCACGTTGTTTTGTTTGATGATGAAACAAGGGAAATGGCAAAGGAAATCGTAAGATGCGATGCACTAGAGCGAGTTTATATGGCTCTTGACTATTTCGATGCAAGCATTAACAGAATTTCAGCTTGGACAATGGGCTTTAGAAACTGGCAAAAAGCACTTCTAAATGCACTTTGTACTCCAAACGAACTTCTTACCAAACTTCAGGACAACAATGAGCTTACAGAGCTTCAGGTTGTTCAGGATGAAATGAGAACAATGCCATTTGGTGACATTTGGGATGAATATTGCAGAAGATGCAATGTAAAATGTGACCGAGAATGGTTTGGCGATATAAAAGAATATGAAAAAAATGTCCTATCCGGAAGATAAGACATTGGCATATTAAAAGGTATTGCTACACATGTTATTAAGTTCCTCTTTTTATTTTAGATATGTTTGTTTAATTTATTGCATGTGTAGCATTACTGATATACTAGTTAATAAAACCCGAATACATATAACTATACATTTATTATAAATAAGAATTATGTAGTAAAAAACGATGATTTGAACAATTGTTTTGCAAAGCAAAGCAATCCCCCCGTCAATCATCGTAACAACAGCTATACAAATTTGTATGGCCCCTGTTTTCTCCTTTGTGTATTACAAGCTTATTATAGTAAGGTATAATAAATATGTATTCTAAGGTTTTATTATAAAGCAGGGTGATTGGATAGTAAAATATTCAATTACCCTGTTTATTTTAAGTTATTATAGGAAAATCACTTTAAATAAAGTAAAAACGGCGAGTAGTATCCCTGCAAGTGATAAATGGGAGTTTTCGCCAACAAGGAGATTATACATCAAAAGGTGATGATATTCAAGTATTTTATTAAATAATGTTGTAAAGAGTTATTTTTTGAGTAGATAATTTGTAAAAACATATTGACAATACACTGTTTTTATGCTATACTATTAAAGCAGTTTTGTTTTAACAACAACTTAATACATTTAGGGGTATGATGTAATGGTAACATGCCGGTCTCCAAAACCGTTCTTGAGGGTTCGAGTCCTTCTACCCCTGCCAAAAAGAAAGAGCAACAATTTGTTGCTCTTTCTTTTTGGCTTTAGTTAGACGAAGACTCGAACCCGAGAGGGCATTTTGCGTATAGAAAAAGTTGCCGGTGGCAAGTTTTTTAGCAAAATGGTGCGCAGTCCGGTACCGAAAGGCATTGCCTTTCGGTGGACAAGCAGTTAGCCAACTTTGTTGGCGACGAGTCCTTCATTTTTTTGTTTTTGGTGTACTCTCACCCTGTGGGTTTTCGCCTGTTATGCAAAGAGTAGTGCGTGGAGCATATCGGTAAGGACAAGATGAAAACCTTTCTTTTCAACGTCGCTTGATGCCACAATATCAACAGAATATAACTGTGTACCATTTTCAGAGAAAACGATTTCACCCACTTTGTCACCTTTTTTTATTGGTGCAATAATCATATCAGAAAGAACCACGCTCTTTTCAATATTTCTTGGGTTTGCCTTTGGTGACAGGATAGAGAAACCGTCATTGGCTTCGGTCTGCACTTCTTTTTGTATCCCTTTAGAAACTGTGACAAGTCCTGTTGGCTCGCCTTTTTCCACCTGTTTTTTTACGCTGTAACCCGAAAATCCGTGATTCAAAAGGGCAGAGGCCGAGCTAAATCGAGTTTTCGTATCAGGTGCACCCAAAACAACAGCGATAAGGCTCATTCCGTCCCGCTCTGCAGTTGCACTAAGGCAACAACCTGCCTTTGAAGTTGAGCCTGTTTTAAGCCCTGTTGCGCCGTTATAAAAACGGATAAGTCGGTTTGTATTGGCAAGCTCAAACTTTCCATCACGAAGTGAATCAGTCCAGATTTTTGTATAATTAAGAACATCTTTATGTTTTATAAGCTCCCGTGACATCACCGCAACATCTCGTGCCGAAGAATATTGACCATCTGCATCAAGTCCGTTGGTGTTTAGGAAAACGGTATCCGCCATACCGAGCTCTTTTGCACGGTTATTCATCATTTCAACAAATGCGGATTCGCTTCCTGCGATATGCTCCGCCATAGCCACGCATCCATCATTGGCGCTGGCAACGGCGATACCTTTCATCATATCGTGAACGCTTAAAGTCTCGCCAGCTTCCAAAAACATGGTTGACCCACCATAGCTCATAGCATTTTCGCTTACCGTCACCATATCCTCAAACTTCAAGGCACCACTATCTATTCTCTCCATAATAAGAAGCATAGTCATAATTTTAGTAACGCTTGCAATAGGCAGATGCTCGTCAGCATTTTGCTCATACAGAACATTTCCTGTTGACGCTTCCATCAAAATAGATGATTTAACTTCAGGAGTCAAAGCTTCGGCAAAGCAGGGAATAGCCGTAATAATGAAAGATATTACCAGAATAAATGCAGTTATTGTTTTTTTCACTTTTTGTAACACCGTCCTTTATAAAAGCCTATTCAAAGTATCCGAGCTTTATGACGGCAAGAAAAAACAACCGGAATTTCCGGTTGCTTTAAATTAGTCTATGAACTTGTAGCCTGCATCTTCGATTACAGCTTTAAAAGTATCATCCTGAATATCCTTTGAAAGTGTCATAACTGCGGTGCCTTCTGTGTGGCTTGTCACAGCGCTTTCAACGCCGTCAAGTTCTTCCAAAATCTTCTTAACTCTTGCCTCACAATGGGGACACATCATACCTTCAATTTTAATCACTTTTTCCATAGTTTTTCTCTCCTTTTTTCTAATTTTTCTGTCGCGTTTAGGATTTTTAATATCAAACAAATTTATGCGAAGAGCATTTGAAACAACACAAAAACTTGATAAGCTCATAGCCAAAGCCCCAAACATTGGTGTAAGGGTAATTCCAAGGGATGTAAACACACCTGCTGCAAGGGGAATACCGATGATGTTATAAATAAATGCCCAGAATAAGTTTTCGCGGATGTTTTTTAGGGTATATCGGCTAAGCCTTAAGCTTGCGGTTACGTCGGATAATTTGCTGTTTACAAGCACAATATCCGCCGCATCTATTGCAACGTCAGTACCCTGACCTATGGCGATGCCGATATCGGCAGAAGTAAGGGCAGGAGCATCATTTATTCCGTCGCCCACCATTATAACCTTACCACGTTTTTTAAGCTCTGCTATGGCCTTTTGCTTTCCATCAGGTAAAAGGTCTGCCATAACTTCGTCTACGCCAACTTGTGCCTTTACGGCTTCTGCTGTACGCTTGTTGTCGCCTGTCAGCATTACAACGGTAAGTCCCATATTTTTAAGCTGTCGGATTGCTTCGGCGCTATCAGCTTTAATGCTGTCCGAAACAGCGATTATACCTATGCATTGGTCATCCTTTGCAAAGAAAAGCGGAGTTTTGCCATTTGCGGAAAGGGTTTCCGCCTGCTTTTTCAAATTTTCTGAAACGCTGGCTTTTTGGGAAATAAATTTAAGATTTCCGCCCAAAACCACCGAACCGTTTATTGTGGCAACAGCACCGTTTCCGGTAAGTGCCTCGAAATTTTCTGTCTCAAGCGGAGTAACACTTTCTTCCAAAGCCTTTTGGGTAATGGCTTTAGCAAGTGGATGTTCGCTTTTTAGTTCAAGGGAATATGCAAGCTGTAGGAACTCTTTTTCGTTTATATTGTCAGGGATAATATCAGTAACTTTTGGCATACCCTCGGTGATTGTGCCGGTTTTGTCAAGGGCAATGATTTCTGCTCTGCCGGTTTCTTCTAAAGCTGCCGCAGTTTTAAACAGAATACCGCATTTTGCTCCAACCCCGCTTGAAACCATAATTGCAACAGGTGTTGCAAGGCCCAAAGCACAAGGGCAACTTATTACAAGTACGGAAATACCGTGGGTAAGAGCCTCGGAAAATGATGCACCGATTATTAGCCAGACTATAAAAGTAATGGCTGAAATTGCTATAACGGTAGGAACAAATATTCCTGACACCTTATCGGCAATCTTGGCAATAGGTGCTTTTGAACTTGCGGCATCTGAAACCATTTCAATGATTTTTGAAAGAGTTGTATCTTCTCCAACTCGGGTTGCTTCGCATTTAATAAACCCTGAAAGGTTAGTGGTTGCGGCAATAACATTGTCGCCTGTTTCCTTATCAACAGGGATGGATTCGCCTGTTATTGCGGCTTCATTAACAGCAGAGTGACCCTCTATTATAACTCCATCGCAAGGAATGTTAGAGCCCGGTTTAACAAGGAAAATGTCACCGCATTTAAGACTTGATGCAGGGATTTCGGTTTCCACGCCGTCTTTTATAACCAAAGCCGTATCGGGAGCAAGCTCCATAAGACTTTTTAGTGCATTGGTGGTTTTTCCTTTTGAACGTGCTTCCAAAAACTTTCCTACTGTGATTAAAGCTAAAATCATAGCAGCACTTTCAAAATACAGTCCGTGAAGAATGTGCCCTGCCATATCAGGTGATGCGGTCATTTTGAACATCAAATAGATGCTGTATATAAATGATACGCCTGACCCTAACGCCACCAAAGTATCCATATTCGGTGAGCGATTTATAACCCCACGAAAACCGCTTACGAAGAACTTTTTATTTATAACCAAAACGCAGGCGGATAGGATTAGCTCCAAAAGTGCTATTGCCATTGGATTTCCGCTGAAAAATTCAGGAACAGGGAAGTTCCACATAACAGCACCCATTGAAAAGTACATAAGCACTATTAAAAATAGGGCGGAGTATATAAGCCTTTTTATAAGTGGCTTTGACTCGTCTTGTGGCACGGAATTTGATTCGGCTTGTTCCTTTTTGACAGATAGCGAAGTTGCACCATAGCCGGCATTTTCAACTGCTGAAATAATCTCGGCATCGGTGGCTGTTCCATCCACGGTCATAGAATTTGTAAGCAGGTTAACGGAACACGCCGTAACGCCTGAAACATGCGAAACTGCCTTTTCAACTCGGGCAGAGCAAGCGGCACAGGACATACCTGTAACAGTAAATTTTCTCAAATAATATCACCTCTATTTCATCAGCTTTTTTAAAGTAACTAAAAGCTCGTCTATAGTTTCATCTTTTCCGTTTTTAATATCGCTTGCCACACAGGTTTTTATGTGGTCAGATAAAAGCTCACGACAAAATGCGTTAAGGGCGGAGTTAGCTGCTGTTGCCTGAATTAAAATATCTGTGCAATAAGCATCTTCTTCAAGCATTTTTCTTATTCCGCGTATCTGACCTTCCAATCGTGAAAGTCTGTTTATTAGAGCCTTATATTCACTGTCTGTTCGCTTTTTTGTTTTCTTACAACAATCTGACATAAAATCAACTCCTTAAAATACCCCTAGGGGGTATATGTTTATTATATATTATAAATTTAAATTTGTCAACAAAAAAGCTCCGGCAAAACCGGAGCGGTTTACTTATGATAGCTTTCGTTTGAAAGAATTTTAAAACTTCTATAGATTTGCTCTAAAAGTACAACTCGCATAAGCTGATGGGGAAGTGTGATTTTTCCAAAGCTTAGGCGTAATCCTGAAAGTTCTTTCACTTTATTATGAAGCCCCAAAGAACCGCCAATTATAAAGGTTATGTGGCTATGCTCCATGGAAAGGTATTTAATCTTATCCGCTAAAGCTGGGCTTGAAAGCTGATCACCCTCAATGCAAAGGGTTACAACGTAACTGTTTTTCGGTATTTTAGAAAGGATTGATTCGGCTTCCTTTTCCAAAACCAGCTCGCATTCCTTTAGTGATGCATTTTCAGGTATCTTTTCGTCACGAACTTCAATAACAGATGTTTTTGCAAACCTTGAAAGACGCTTTAAATATTCCGATATAGCATCGGTAAAAAACTTTTCCTTTATTTTTCCTACGCAAACTACAGTAATATTCATCTAAAGCATGACACCTCAAATCTTGCTGCAACGGATAGGGTTGCATCTTTATCTAAAATAACGCCGTTTTCTTCCAAATACTGTTTTGTTGTGGTATATGCGGCGGTTGGGGTATTGTTCTCGTTTGACAAATGGCCCAGCATTATATGTTTCGTGCCTGATTTTACAAGCTCAAGCACGGTTTTTGCCGCATCGATATTTGATAAGTGCCCTATATCGCTTAAAATACGGCGTTTTAAAACCGCAGGGTATCTTCCGTTTTTTAGCATATCCACATCGTGATTTGATTCTAAGAGTACCGCAAGGCTACCTTTTAAGCTGTCCATTAAGTCATCTGTCATATTGCCAATATCGGTAGCCAAGGATAGCTTTTTTTCACCCATAAAAAAATTATATCCCACAGGGTCAGCCGCATCGTGGGGAATAGAAAAAGGACGCACTCCTATAGTACCTATTTCAAAATCAATATCAGGCGTAATATACTTAATATTACGGTTATCAATCTTTCCAAGGTCCATATATTCGTGTGTCTTTAAAGTAGCAAAAACAGGCAGGTTATATTTTCGCGATACTATACCTGCGCCTTTTATATGATCGCTATGCTCGTGAGTTATGAGCATAGCGGAAATGTCACAAGGATTAACCTTTGCCTTTAAAAGTGCTTCTTCAAGTTTTTTTGCGGAAAGCCCGCAATCCACCAAAAGTGTGGTTTTTCCGTCAGAAATAAGGGAACAGTTTCCTGAAGAACCGCTTACTAAGGATAAAAACATAAATTCTCCTTTATTCTGTGTATAAAACTCGCTTGATATATCCGCCAAGAGCTGCGAATTTTTCTTCAAAATTCTCATATCCGCGGTCAATGTGGTGTATATCCACAATTTCAGTTGTACCATCTGCCATAAGCCCTGCAATTATCATAGCTGCACCGCCACGAAGGTCGGTTGCGTGCACAGTTGTACCCATTAAGTGGTCAACGCCGTTTATAATCGCAAGCTTACCCTCAACTGTAATATCAGCACCCATTCGTTTTAGCTCGCCAACATAACGGAAACGGTCATCCCACACGCCTTCACGAGCTGTGCTTGTTCCGGCAATAGTTGAAAGATATGTAACAAGCTGTGGTTGCATATCGGTAGGATAGCCAGGGTATGGAAGAGCAATAAAGTTTATCTTCTTAAGCTTTTTGCGGTTATCAACATAAACACGAACGCTGTCATCAAATTCTTCAACGCAAATACCTGATTCAATCAGCTTCGCACTTATGCATTCTAAGTGTCTTGGAATTACGTTTTCAATGGTAACATCGCCACGGGTAGCCGCTGCTGCAATCATAAATGTACCTGCTTCAATCTGGTCAGGGATTATAGAGTGAACACCGCCGTGAAGATTTTCAACGCCTGTGATTTTAATTGTGTCGGTACCGGCACCACGGATTTTTGCACCCATTGCATTTAAGAAGTTTGCAAGATCAACTATGTGTGGTTCTTTTGCCGCATTTTCCAAAATAGAAACGCCTTTTGCACGAACAGCTGCAAGCATAACATTAACAGTTGCACCAACAGAAGTTACGTCAAAATAAACGTGCGCACCGGTTAGTTCATCGGCTTCTGCCTCAACTTTGGCATAACGAACATTGCATTCAGCACCCATTGCTTCAAAGCCTTTAATATGCTGGTCAATAGGTCTTGTCCCAAAATCACAGCCACCAGGGCAGGGAACAATACACTTTTTAAAACGACCAAGCAGTGCACCCATAAGGTATGATGAACCACGCATTTTTCTTGCAAGAACATCATTTGGTTCGTATGAATCAATATTGGAACAGTCAATTTCTACTGTATTTTTGTCAATAACATCGACTTTAGCGCCTAAATCGCGCAAAATATCTAAAAATAAAGCAACGTCTTTTATGTCAGGAAGATTTTCAAGTCTGCACTTGTCGTTTATCAATATCCAGGCAGGAATAATAGCAACGGCGGCATTTTTTGCGCCGGAAATAGAAATTCTGCCTCTTAGGGGATTACCGCCTCTTATCAGCAATTTCTCCACGATTTCACTATCCTTGGCTATAGTAATATAGGAATGTGTGCACATATTTTTGCGCAACACAAAAAAACC
>JAFUJN010000089.1 GCA_017468095.1 Clostridia bacterium | reverse complement strand
ATCGAGGGTAAGTCCAACAACATTAAAAAAGAACCTGGAGTTGATTAACTCCAGGCCCAAAAAGATTTTAAGTTATCAAAAACCAGTGGATTTATTTAAATCCGAACTTAAAAAATGTTGCACTTAGTTTGACAAATCATTTTGTTATTTAAGTTCAACGCCGTAGCCACCTGCGATGAATCGTCTTAGGGTGATAACGTCTCTTACTGCCACTTCGCCGTCTCTATCAACGTCAAGTGTTGCTTCGTTTACTGTTATGTCGTAACCACCTGCAATATGACGTCTTAAGAAAATAACGTCTCTTACTGCTACTTCGCCGTTATCATCTATATCACCAGGTATGTATGTTGGTTCTTCCTCGCCCGTAACTTCTCTTGTAACTGTAACCTTTAAGTTGTCAAGATATATTGTTGCATTACTTCTTGGACGAAGGTAGAATGCATAGTTATCAGCTACATCAAATGAGCCTGAGCTACCTGACGCTGCTACCTTTTGAACTAGTTCTTCATAGGTAAATGTCTTTGTTATAGTTGTCCAAGTGTTTGCAGAAATTGTCGACTCATAGAATGTCGCAAACGGAGTTAAAGCGCTACCGTGATTTCTTAGCCACATATCAGGGTTTACAGCTGTTTCAGAGTAAACATCAATGCTATATGAAAGAATGTCGCCCTCAGCGAATGCAAATCCGTCAGGAAGCTTGACACCTGCTGTGTTGTTATTGCCATTTGCAAGGCCTGCTGCCTTAATAACCTTATCTCTTCCGCCTATTCCATCTGCATTTGAAACTGTTACACCTGATGCGACCCATGTAAGTTCATTTGTATCATCAAGCGGCAAGTCAATATCAACAACATTTTCCTTTACAACTATTTGTGATTTATCTCTTATAATTGTTACCTTAATGTTGTCAAGATAAACTGTTGCATCCTGACGTGGACGAAGGTAAATTGCATAGTTGCCTATTGTTGTCCAGTCATAATCTTCATTTAGTTCAACAAATTCAATGGTTCTTGCTATTGTTGTCCAAGTATTTGTAGCTACCTTACCATTATAGAAAGTATCAAACGGGTTCAGACTTGCTCCGTGATTTCTAATCCATATATCAGGGTTTATAGGAGTTTCTGAATATACGTCAAAGCTATATGAAATAATGTCGCCCTCGCAGAATGAGAAGTTGTCGCCAATCTTAACACCTACTGTGTTGTTATTGCTATTTGCAAGGCCCTCTGCCTTTATAACTTTGTCTCTTCCGCCGATGCCGTCAGCATTACTTACCTTTACAGCGTTGGTTGCTATCCAGGTAACTTCACTTACATCATCAAACGGTGCATCAATTTCAACAACTTTTACTCCGCCTTCAGCTACAGCAGGTAGTGTTGTTATTTCACTCTTATAGTTTACTTCAGTTAGTGCAACTGACTGTGGTGAAGCATAAACTGTTGTATTTGCTTTATATAAATCTTCTTCGCCTTCAAGCAATTTTCCGGCTGATTTTAGGTTATGTAATCCGCCTTTATCAAAACGGTAAACATCAACAGTATTAGTATCCTCGTCTATACCGATAACAAGCATATTGAGAATATTGTCTCCGCCGTTTCCTGCATTATAATAACCTACATAACCTGCGTTCATATATGTGAAGTTAAGGGTTTCTTCTTCAAAATTAACTACACTTCCCTGTGCAACATTGATTTTGTCACCCTTTGCAAGATATACTGAACTTCCGCCCAAGTATGACTCGTATGCTTTTGAGTGGTCGTGACCTGCCAGGAAGAATATGTTAAGGCCCTGCTCACCTGCCTGATTTAGTACGTGGAATATGTGGTTTCCATATTTTGCATTAGCATCGTTTAGTGTACGTAGGCTATAATAAAGCGGAAGATGTGATAATACAAATATCGGCTTGTCATAACCTGCTTCAAGCTTTGCATTTAAGTAGCTTGCAAGGTTATTTGCTGTATCCATAACTCTTGCAATATTATTTTCTGTACCATACTCATCTTCGTGAATTACAAAAACACCATATTCACCGCTTGCAGGGTCGTTATTTCCGCTTTTTGAAAGTCCTTCAACGCCAAGTGCTTCATCGTGGTTACCCTGCACATAAACGTGGTTATCTTCGTTTGGCACAAAGTCAATAACCGCTTCTTTTAAAGCAGTAACACCCTCTGTTGTTGCGGTTTGTGATGTGTTTTCATAGTCACCGCAGAAGAAGAATGCATCAGCACCCAAAAGACCGCTTGTTTCTATTGAGCTAATAATGTCATTAACGTTCTGTGCACCAACTCCGTTGTCTGCAGCCTGGAAGTCTGTACCTGTCAAAATAGTTGTTTCATATTTTGAATAGTCAATATCTATTTCAGGTGTTGGTTCCGGTTCTACGTAACCTTCTCTTGAAACTGTTACCTTGAAGTTGTCAATATATACTGTTCCTGCTTCTCTTGGTCGTACATAAAGTGCATACTTGCTTTCGCCGTCAAATGCACCCTCTGCTATAAGGTCAGCGTATGTAACAGTTCTTGATATAGTTGTCCACTCACCTGTTGTTATTGTATTGAAGAATTGCTTAAATGGGCTTAAGCTACTACCGTGATTTCGAAGCCATATATCAGGGTGAGTTACCGCGTCTGAATAAACATCTAAACTATATGTAAGAATATCGCCCTCGGCAAATGCAAAGCTTTCACCAAGAACAACACCTGCTGTGTTGTTGTTTGAGTTTGCAAGGCCTGCTAATTCAATAACACCATCTCTTCCGCCAATTCCGTTGGCATCTGAAACTGTTACAGCATCAGTAGATATCCAAGTAATATCGCTTGCAGTGTTAACTTCAATGTCAATAACATTATCTCTTGCAACAACTTCTCTTGCAACTGTTAAAGTAAGGTTGTCAAGATATAGTGTTACCGCTCCGTCAACTCTTGGACGAATGTAGAATGCATAGTTACCTGATGTAGAAAATGTTCCGTTACTGTTTACAGTAGGAATAATAGCTTCCAACTCTTCATAAGTAACTGTTTTTGTTAGTGTTGTCCATGTGCTTGTTTCCATTGTATTAGAATAGAATACTGCCATCGGATTAAAAGTACTATGATTTCGAAGCCATAAATCAGGTTTGATTTCTGCTTCTGAATAAACGTCTATACTATATGTAAGAACGTCGCCTTCAGCGAATGCAAAGCCATCCGGGAGTTTTACACCCACTGTGTTATTATTGGAGTCTGATACGCCTTCTGCCTTAACAACCTTATCTCTTCCGCCGATTCCGTCAGCATTACTTACTGTTACGCCTGACTGCACCCATGTAAGTTCGCTTGCATCATCAAGTGGCAGGTTAATGTCAATGACATTCTCTGCTTCTGCTGATACAGGCAAAGCCACAAATGTGCTTGCAATCATACATAGTGAAAGTAGTAGTGCAAATAATTTTTTACATTTCATCTTTTTTTACCTCTTTCTCTCTTTTTGCTTTTATAAGCTTATGTTTATTCATTATATCATAAAAATCTTGATTTGTAAATGTAAATACTGTATTTTTTCAACAAAAAAACGCAAGATTAAATCTTGCGTTTTTATCTTTATTTTATTGAAGTTCAATACCGTAACCGCCTGCAATAAATCTTCTTAGAGTGATAACGTCTCTTACGTCTTCTCCACCGTCTCTATTGATATCTACTGCAGCTTCATTTACTACTATGTTATAACCACCAGCGATATGTCTTCGTAGTGAGATAACGTCTCTTACGTCTACTGTGCCATCATCATTTACGTCACCAGGTGTATAACTTGGTGTTGGTTCTTCTGTTACAGTTGTTACTGCATAGCTCAAAGGAATATTAACTAATGTAAAGTCCTCTTCGCTACTTGATATATAAAGTGTCATATCTGCTGACTCTGTAGGCAACTTTGGATATACGTTGAAAGCAACATTTGCACTATCTGCTGTTTCCTGATTTATGTAATAGATTGCAGTATCCTTTGTAGGAAGTCCGCTACCATCTACTAAAATAATACCATAGTGTTCATCAGAAGTTGCATCTGTATATGTTACTTCAATTCTGTCTGAATCCTTATAGAACTGTTCCAAAGTATCGTCTGCGTCTACATTTTCTTCTGTAACAGAAACTTCTGTTTCTCCTGTGAATACGCTCATTGTAACATTTGCATTTGCTCCAATGTCATAAAATCCTTTTAAAACAGTATCTTCTGCCATAGCAGTTGCACAGAATGCAGATGAAACAGACATTGCTAGTAATAAAGTAATAAGTGCTTTTTTCATTTTTCATACCTCACTATCATTTTTTATATATCCAGATAACTAACTAATATTCTCGCTAGTTGTGCACGAGTCGCTGTATCCTTAGGCGAGATTGTTGTATCGGTTGTTCCCGAAATCAACTTATTGTATATTCCCCAATAAACTGAACTTTTCGCCCATGAGGAAATTTCGGAGCTGTCAGCTAAAAGCCCATCATAAATTGCATAGAACTGAAACTCACCGCCTATGGTTCCACCGGAATACAAATGAAGAATTTTCATTCCCGCTTCTCTTGTTAGCGTTGCTTCAGGCTCAAATGTTGTTTCCGATGTTCCTTTTATGTAGCCATTTGTATATCCCCAAGCTATCGCTTTTTTGAACTCCGAAAGCTGATTTTCTGTATCGCTGAATGGAAGTTCTTGGGTGCTGTCCGGTCTTCCTGCCATTCTCCAAAGCACTGTTATAAACTGTGCACGAGTAACATTGGCATCAGGATTGAAGTTTCCATTGCTGTCTCCAACGAAAAGGCCTTCATTAGCCGCCTTTATAACAAATTCTTCAGCCCAGTGGCCTTTCACATCCGCAAAGGATGCTTCAGCACTTGCGCCGGTTGGAAGCATAGTTAGAACCATCGAAATTATCAGAAGGCACATTATGTATAACTTTTTCACTCAGACCCTCCTAAATAACAACTTAAATATTTTTGTTACATTTTGTCTGTTTAATTATATCACTTTATTGTGTTTCCGTCAATACTTTTAGTAAATTTTTTTCAAGGCTTTCCCGAGAGAAAATTTCTCCCGAAAAAGCCTTTATCTACGGGCTATCCGACATTTTCATATACGCCCATACAGTTTTGTCATCTTTCGTATCGTATCGCAAAGTTCTTCGCCCAAATCATCCCATGAGAGCCTGAAATTCCAGTTCCCAAAAGGTGCTCCCGGAGTATTTATTCTTGCCTCGTCTGAAAGTTCCATATAGTCCTGAAGCGGTATTATGCAAATCCCGCTGTTACTCTTCATAATGGAAGCTATCAAAGGCAGGTTCAGTTTTTCTTTTGGGGTATAAAAATCGCAAAGGTAACTCCGCACATTCTTAAGTTCCTTTTCGGTTATGGTATCAACCCATGACCGAAGTGTCTGGTTATCGTGAGTTCCTGTATAGCAAGCGCAAGTTTTTGGATAGTTATGTGGCAAATAGTCATTCCCGTTTCCGCTATCACGGGAATCAAAGGCAAACTGCAAAACCTTTATTCCCCAATAACCCGTGTCGGAAAGTAGCTTTTTCACCGATGGCGTTATAAATCCCAAGTCTTCGGCAATTATATTGTCTTCTGCCACATTTTCTTTTAGGGCATTAAAAAGCTTCATTCCAGGTCCTTTTTCCCATTCTCCGTTTTTTGCAGTCTCTTCGCCATAGTCAATGGCATAGTATTCGTCAAACCCCCTGAAGTGGTCAATACGCACACTATCGAACATAGAAAAGGCGTGTTTTAGCCTTTCTATCCACCAGGAGTATCCCGTTTTTTCGTGCTCATCCCAATCATATAACGGATTTCCCCAAAGCTGACCGTCGGCAGAAAAGCTATCTGGCGGACAGCCTGCAACTTTCTTGGGCGAAAGGTCTTGATTCAGCTTGAAAAGTTGCGGATTTTTCCACACATCTGAGCTGTCATAGGAAACATAAATAGGCATATCCCCTATTATTTTTATGCCTTTATCATTGGCATACTTTTTTAAGTCTTTCCACTGGGAATAGAACTTGAACTGAATAAAATTGTGAAACTCTATTTCTTCCGAAAATTCGTCCCTATAGTGTTTCATATCGGAAGAAACTCGATGTTTTATTCCGTCATTCCACATATTAAAAGGGATATTATTAAAGTGCCTTTTTATGGCAAAAAACAGCGAATGGTCAAAAAGCCAATCCTTGTTTTCTTCGCAAAACTCCTGATACTCCCTGTTCTTTGTGTCAAATCGTGAAAATGCCGTTTTTAATATAAGAAATCTTGTGTTATAAAGATAGGCATAGTCTATTTTGTCTGCAGTCTCAAGCTCACGGATTTCCGCTTCCTTTAAAAGTCCCTCTTTCCTTAAAATGTCAGGGCTTATAAAATAGGGATTTCCG
The DNA here is from genome assembly GCA_017468095.1 of Clostridia bacterium. Lineage (GTDB taxonomy): Bacteria > Bacillota > Clostridia > UBA1381 > UBA1381 > UBA1738. Next base: position 536 of record JAFUJN010000089.1, on the reverse strand, counting down.
CCATAGGCCGACGGGCTTTGATAAGGAGAGTCACCCACACTTGTTGGCCCGAGTGGAAGCACTTGCCAATAGCTTTGTCCTGAGCCTGCCAAAAAATCTATAAATCTGTATGCGCCCTCACCAAAATCCCCTATGCCGTACTTTGACGGCACAGAAAACACCGGAAGAAGTATTCCTGCTTTTCTCATACATTACCTCCTTTTTAAAAGCTTACCATAACGGCAAAATGGTCAGAAATTTGCGGAGTTTTCTCTCCATCAAACAGAACTTCGCCACTTTTTATCTCAATTTCCCTGTTTGCAAAAATATAATCTATTCTAAGGTTTTCGCTGTTCCTTTCCCAACCATCTATTTTTCCTGATATTGTGGCATCGCCTGTTCTTTCCTTTGCCATAGAAAATGTGTCATACCAGCCTGATGCTATTATCTTTTTATAGCCATCGCTTTTTGGCGGTACATTAAAATCTCCCATTAAATACATCGGCTTTTTAAAGTTAAAACAGGCGTTTATTCTTTTAAGCTGACTGTCAAAGGGT
>JAFUJN010000088.1 GCA_017468095.1 Clostridia bacterium | reverse complement strand
TGATAAGACCGATAAAACCAATTTTTCCGCCGATGTTTACACCTTCATATAGTGTTTGAGCAGTCTGCATTGTCTTGTTAGTTGCAAAGCCAAGCTTTCTTGATGCATCCTGTTGAAGTGTACTTGTAGTAAATGGTGGCGGTGGATTTTTTATAACTTCACCTTCCTTTACCTGTGTAACTATAAGGCTCTTTGTGTCTTTTATAATCTTATCAGCTTCTTCACCGCAAGTAAGTTCGGTTTCCTTGCCGTTTTCACCATAGTATTTTGCCACAAAGTCCTTTTTACCCTTGCTGTCAGTTAAAACCGCTTCAACTGTCCAGAATTCCTTTGGATTAAAGTTCTCGATTTCATCTTCTCTATCGCAAATCATACGTGTTGCAACTGACTGAACACGGCCAGCTGATAGTCCCTTTTTAACCTTTTCCCAAAGAATAGGGCTTATTTTATAACCCACAATTCTGTCAAGAACACGTCTTGCCTGCTGGGCATTAACAAGGTCCATATCAATTGATCTTGGCTCTTTGATAGATGCCTTTACCGCATTTTTTGTAATTTCATTAAATGTAACACGGCACTTTTCGTCAAGGTCAATTCCAAGAGCGTTAGCTAAGTGCCAACTGATTGCTTCTCCTTCACGGTCCGGGTCGGTTGCAAGGTATACTTTGTCAGCAGCCTTTGCTTGTTTTTTAAGCTTTGTTAAAAGCTCACCCTTACCTCTTATTGTTATATACTTTGGCTCAAATCCATTGTCTACATCTACGCCAAGTTGGCTCTTTGGAAGGTCAATGATATGACCCATAGATGCAGTTACTTCGTAATCCTTGCCAAGATATTTTTTTATTGTTCCAGCCTTCGCCGGTGACTCTACGATTAAAAGTTTCTTAGCCATCAGTTTAGCTCTTCCTCCTTAATTATACGTTCAATTTATAGTTATTTCCGGGAATTTTTTGAATATGCCCCGAAAATTCAAGCATAGCAAGTTTTGTTGTAAGCTCTCCCGCCGGGATTTCGCTCTTTCTTGCAATATCATCAATATGCATATTCTCTTCAATCAATAACGCGATTATCTTTTTGTCGCTGTCTGAAAGGCCTGAAAAACGCTTATCGTCTATTGATAATTTGATTTCATTGCCTACCTTTTCAGGTTTTGCAAAAATCTTTGAAACCACCGTCGGCTTCTTTATCTTAAGCCGTTCTATCTCATATACATATTCACTTAAAATATCTTCAGCCGACCCTACTGCCTTTGCACCGCTTGACAATAGTCTGTTTGCACCTGCGCTTTCCTTTTTGAAGATATTACCAGGAACTGCAAACACATCTTTGCCTTGCTCTAAGGCATAGTTCGCAGTTATCAGCGCACCGCTTTTCTCCGGTGCTTCAATAACAAGCACACCTTTTGAAAGACCGCTGATTATTCTGTTTCGCCACGGGAAGCTTGTAGGTTTTGTTTTTGCTCCCGGTGGATACTCAGAAATAACCGTTCCGTTATCAATTATCTCCTGCATCAAGCGTCTGTGTTCCCAAGGATATGGATTGTCTATGGCTGTGCCTAAAACCGCTACAGTTTTGTTGCCGGCATCAAGGGCTGCACGAGCAGACAGGCCATCAATACCCGATGCCATACCGCTTATTATAGTCGCACCGCACATTGCAAGGTCTTTTACGATATAGTCTACTACCTTATGCCCATAATCACTGCAAGAACGGGTTCCAACAACGCCGATACCTAAAATTCTGTCCCACTTCATAATCTCGCCACGCATATAAAGAACATAAGGCGGATCTGAAATAGTTCGCAATGAGTCGGGATATCTCACATCATCGAATGTTATAATCTCTGCACCGATTTTGTCGCAAGATTCTTTAATCTTTTCGGCCTTTTTAAGACTTTTATCCCGAAGCTTTTTTATTGTAGTTGGTTTCACGTTTAAGATACCCGAATAATCGGTTTCCTTATAGATTTCATCTACTGTATCAAATTGTTCCAATAGTGCATTTATATCGTTGTTATAAACGCCGCAAATATCGGTTAGCCAAACCCAATAAAGCAGATTATTTTCCATATTTTCCTCCAACAAAAAAATCTTCACATCTTATACCATACTACAAAATGGTACGAATGTCAAAGATTTTTTTAAAATTTTCTATTTAATAGGTAAGTTTTTTTCAAAAACGTCCTTATCTTTTGGCTTCATAAACCAGCAAAGATGCGGCAACCGCCACGTTTAAGGACTCTGCTTCTCCGTAAATCGGGATTTTCACAACTGTGTCGGAAATTGACAGGATATCGTCCGAAATGCCGTTTGCTTCGTTGCCTACCACAATAATGGTTTTGCCGGAATAATCCGCATCCTTAAAGTCAATGGTGTTTTCAGATAAGGCTCCGCTTATTACCTTGTAGCCGTTCTCTTTCATTTTAAGAATGTCTTCCTTGGTAAGTCCGCTTGTTGCTTTAATATGGAAAAATGAACCCATGCTTGCACGTACAGTTTTTGGGCTGTAAATGTCAACGGTGTCTTCCATCAAAAGAAGTCCGCAATCCGCAGCATCGCAGATACGGATAATTGTGCCCATATTGCCCGGGTCGTTGACTTTGTCGCATAAAAGGTATAAATCCTTATCTAAAGCCTTTTCGCCGTCTTGTGGCATATTTATGACCGCAATAACGCCTTGTGGCGTATCGGTATCGCAAAGGGGAGCAAATATTTCGTCCGACACCATATAAATGTTCCCAAAATCAAAGTTCTCATAAAGCTTGTCTGATACTGCAATAAAATCAATGCCGGCTCCCGCCGAAATTGCATCACGAACAGACTTTATTCCCTCTATGGTGTATTGACGGTTTTTCATTCTCGCCTTTTTAGTCTTTAAGGATTTTATGTATTTATATGTTTCATTTTTGGTTGAGGTAATCTCTTTCATCAATTGATTTCTCCTTAATTAGAAGTTCACACAAATCAGTATAACACATAAGGCATTAAATAGCAAGGAAAATAAGGGTTCGAAAAAGGAAGTTATATTTTGTCAAATTAAACTCGTCGGCGTACGATGGTACGGTAGAGTTTGATTTGGCAAAAAGCAAGCAATGGCAAGAAAATTTTCGGATTTTTCTTGCCATTTTTCTATACTCGGCAGGAGCCAGCCCCTGCCCTACAATAATTGTTTTTGCTTGCGATAGAACGACTTTTTCGACAGCCTGAGGAGAGTTAAAAATCAACTCTCCAAAAATTATACTTTAATGCATTGCAAGACTGTTGTTTAAAAGTGTGGTGCTATACATAAAATAGACATCCTGATTATCAAAATCTATGAAGTTGCCCACAAAATTACTTTGCATATAACGTATATCAACAACTGTTATCTTGCTGTAGCCAGGAACTAAAAGCGGAACAAGACTGCTTGCATAGGAATCCCTGAAAACCACCAGCTCTTTTTCTGATGAAGCTTTTTCATTTTCAATGGTGACAAGTGGCGTAGTTCCTGATAGGAACATTTCATAAGGGTCCTTGCCCATGGCCTTTTCCATATTGTAAATGTCACCACTTACCGCCATACCAGTATCATAATAATTAACCTTGCAAGAATCTAAAATATCATTGGTAAGATACTTTATTGTATCAGGTTCTACCGGTAAGGCAGACTGACCAAGATATACTCCGCTAAATGGCTTTTCAAGCGTGTTTACAGTATATTGAGACTTTGCCTGAGTTCCCATACTTTCCGCTACAAACTCCGCAATATCAACTATATTTTCTTGTTTCCAGTGAGAATCTGTTCTATAAAAATCGTCAATGGAAAGTAGCGGAACAAGGTCAATATAGTTCATATAATCCACTCTGTTTTTAAAGCTTTCTATAAACTCATCGTAATCGATTGACAGATACCCATTTTTCTCTGCAAGGAAATAGTTCTTGTCAGGAATAATTGAAAGATACACATTAACGTTTTTATCTTTTAAATAAGAGTCATACAAAAAATCAAATCTTTCCTGTGCGTGATCAAGCATTTCAATGTTTTCAGGATATTCAATTTTTGAAATGTGTCCGTCTGCAAAATATAAAGAATTATTATCTTTTTTATTAAAGACATATTCCGAAAAAAGTGCTTTGACACGCCTGAAATTGTCTCTTTTTGGAAAATGGTCTACTACATATTTCTCAAACCCTTCCATAAATTCACCGGATAAAATTGTCCCGATGGAAAGCTCCGGCTTTTCCGCAAGAGGTCTTCTTTCTGATTCGGAATATTCCTGTTTTGGAAAAGTCCAGCATAAAAGGGTTATCAAAAATATTGATATACCAATAATTAACGTTAAAACTTTACTTTTATTTTTCATAACTCACCTCTTAAAAACGGAAATACAGGAATGGGTTAAAGGAACCGTCTGCCAGATATCCTGATGAAACAATGATCAGCAAAAGTAAAACTATGATTTCAAGAACATCAAACAATGCTTTTTTCTTAATTCTTGATTGTAACCAATATGCACCATTTTTCGCAATCGGTGTCGCACCAATCCCAGCAATAATCAAAACAAAACCATAGTTTTTAAGCTGGTACCAAAATTCTGCCGAAGCAAAAGGAATACCGCCTTGTCCAAACATTCCGCCAAGCCTTACTACCGCCTCGGTCATATTTGGTGCACTAAAAATCATAAAGCTGATGGCTACAAAGAATAAGACATATATGTGTCCTAAAAATCTATGCCTTTCAATGTTTTTAAGATAGAAAAACTTTTCAAGGGTTAACAGGATTCCAAAATATAATCCCCATATTATAAAGTTCCACTCTGCTCCATGCCAGAAGCCTGTTACAAACCATACAATAAAGATGTTCAGAAGTAGTCTTGCTCGTTTTACTCTGTTTCCACCAAGCGGGATGTAAACATAATCCCTGAACCATGAACCCAAGGATATATGCCATCTGCGCCAGAACTCTGTGATACTTCCCGCAATAAACGGATAGTTAAAGTTTTCCATAAAGTCAAAGCCTAAAAGTTTTCCAAGGCCTATTGCCATATCGCTGTATCCTGAAAAGTCAAAATAAATTTGTTGCATATAGGCGGTAACAAACAGCCAATGGTAAAGCACAGATGTATCAGGCGTCTGCAAAAATGTTTCGCAAAGCTCACCTAAGGTATTTGCTATCAGAATCTTTTTTGAAAGTCCAAGTATAAATCTTCGGCAACCCTCAGCCGTTTTATCAAAGCTATGCTCTCTTTTAGTGAGCTGAACTTCAACATCTGCGTATCTTACAATAGGTCCTGCAATAAGCTGTGGGAAAAGTGCAATATAGGTAGCAAGGTTAACAGGGTTTTTCTGCACCGCTACACTACCTCTATAAACATCCACTGTATAGCTTAAAATCTGAAAGGTATAAAAACTGATACCTATCGGGAGTGCAAGCCTTAAAAGTGGCACCGAAAGTCCTGTAACGCTATTAAAATTGGATATGAAGAAATCAGCATACTTAAAATAAGCAAGACCTGCAAGGCTAAGCAATACCGAGATTATCATAAATATTTTAGATGACGGCTTGCCTCTGAACTTATCAATAAGTAAACCGAAAATATATCCTTCTAAAACCGTTGCAATCATTAAAAATACGTATTTCGGTTCGCCCCATCCGTAAAACACCAGACTTGAAATAAGAAGTACTGGGTTTTTTAAGATTTTTGGTGCCAAAAAATAAAGTATCAGAACAACGGGTAAAAAATAATATAGAAAAGGAATACTTGAAAATAGCATATTATTTACTCCTTAATATACTCACAATAAAAACGACCGCTTGTTGGGCCGTTTTTATTGATTATTCTTCTAAAGAAGTTGGGCACATAACAAAGAATACTTTGTTTCCAACGCTTCCTGTTACCATTTCGTCAGCTGTAACGCAAATATTCCATCTAAGATTTGCATTATTTTTAAGATTTGAAATAAATCCAGAAACATCTGCTGCATTTTCAAGCTCGAAAACGTAACCAATAAACGGAATTGAGCCAATCATTGGCATAAATACTGCACCTGACTTAAAGCCCTTGATTTCTGCACCGTCAAAGCCTGAAAGAAGACCTTCTTCAACCGGCATTGCGCCACCCATAAACTTGATTGCAGGGTTAGCAATAAGTGCGTTTGCAAGTTCTTCTGTTCCCATTGATGAAGCCTTCTGCTTAAAATCAGCAAGAAGTGTGTTTCCTAAAGTTTTAGCTGCTTCAGGTGTTGCCTCAGGTGTCTTTTCCGGCTTGGCTTCAGGTGTTGCTTCAGGTGTTTTTTCAGGTTTTGCTTCCGGAGTCTTCTCAGGTTTTGCTGAAGGAGTTGTTACAGGCTTTTTGTCTTCCTTTTCGCCAGTTGCAGGCTTTTCTTCCTGTTCTACAACTTCTTCTGGCTCAACATTTTCTTCAAGTGTACCTGTTTCAACGATTGTTTCGTTGTCAACGTTTGTTTCTCCATTGTCTTTATTGCCGCAAGCAGCAAGTGATGCTAGCATTGAAAGAGCTAGCAAAATTGTAAGTATTTTTTTCATAATTTGTCTCCCTTTCGTATGTTTTCATTTATAATACTCTTTTGGGGCCCAAAAGGTTGCAAAAAAGAATTATTTTTTTATTTAAGTTCAAATTCCCCAAGCTCTGTTGAAAGCACAAGGTCAGGTTTTAGCTCACGAAGACGAACCATATGTGGCTGTTCTATATGAATTTCCTGATGCTTTTTGCTTTCCCATGCTTCTATTAAAAGAATTTCGTCAGGGTCTTTTTCTGAGAAATAATAGTCGTAACGAATACATCCGTCTTCGCCTCTTATTGCGTCAACTATTCCCTCTGCCTTTAACTTTTCGATATATTCTTCTCTTTTTCCCGGAACACATTTGAATACTACATAAATTGTGTACATAAACTCTCTCCTTTTGTAATCTAAAAATTTGTTAGTCGGTTAAAATCACTAACCAATGGCTCCCTTGTGTAAAGGGAGCTGTCAGCATAGCTGACTGAGGGATTGTTTCACTTCGTTATCTATGTGCATACAAACTCCCTCAAAGTTTTTAAGCACATCAAGATTTGATATTCTAATAACCTTTATGCCATATTGCTCTAAATATTCAGTTCTCTTTTCATCGCTGATAATACCGTCATCTTCGTAGTGTTGAGAACCATCCAATTCAATAACTATATTGGCTTTTGCACAATAAAAATCTGCAATGTATTTACCCAACACTTTTTGTCTTAAAAATTTTATGGGATAATCTTTCAAAAAATCATACCACAGGTGTCTTTCTTCTTTTGTCATATTCTTTCTGAGTTCCTTTGCAAATGGAACTATATTACTATTATGTTTTCTGTCCATTTACAATCCCTCCGGCTCTTCGAGCCACCTCCCTTTACACAAGGGAGGCTTTTTTATCTTTGTACATCATTTATTACTTCTCCACATTTTGGGCAATACTTTGGTATACATCCCTTTACATTCATTAGGGAATATCCGCAAATAGGACATCTGTAAAATATAAACGCCTGCAATAGTGACAAGATGAAAATCACCATCCCAATGCCAAACAACCATGGATTAGTAACTTCATTTCCACCACTTGTACCTATCAGTGCTACTATAATACCTATAACAAATCCTATCCACATTACTGTTCTGCTTGTTTTAAAGTTCATAGTGTTCACTCCATACCTTATTTAAAAT
>JAFUJN010000087.1 GCA_017468095.1 Clostridia bacterium | reverse complement strand
TTGCATAGTTATAGGTGTTCAAATTCCGCTGAAAAGCGTCATTATCGTGGGCGCAGATATAGTAATTCCGTCTGCCACGCACAGTTTTAATCATAGTAAGCACCAATGTGTGATAAAACCTGCCGTTTTGATTTCCGAGCTGAATAATATCGCCGGGCAAAAGCCTGTCAAGTGGTGCATTTTCCCCATAAGGACCGGTACTTTCATTGTTTACCATAAAATCATAAAAATACTCAACTCCTGACCAGGATGGTGATTTGTCATTCCCTGAAATGTAGTACCATCCAAAGGTTGGCGTATAGTTCATAACACCACACCCTGCAAAAACGCTTTGAGATGCAAAGGATGTGCAGTCACCACCTACTTCTGCAAAGTCATAATATGCAGGGTTTCGGGCAAGTGCCCACCTTAGTGCGTACCTCACAGCTTCACTTCTGTTATATTCAATTTCTGGCATATATAAGACTCCTTTATAAATATATTTTCGGAAGATTCCAATGAAAGCGAGTGGCAAACATTCGCAATAGAAAAGTAACAAGTGCACTTATAGTAAGTGAATAGCTATACTTTATGGAAAGCAGGTGCATAAGATAGAAAACCATACTTCCCAAAAGTGCGGCTGTGGCATAAAAATGCTTTCTCAATATCACAGGCACTCTTAAAATCATAATATCTCTTAAAAATCCGCCACCCACACCTGTTAGGGTGCCAATCATTACCGACAAAAACATATTTTCTGAATACCCTGAGTCGATGGCGGTCTGGGTACCCAGCGCCACAAAAATTCCAAGCCCCAAAGCATCAAAAATGTTGTTTGCTTTGTCTATAAAACCCTCCTTTTTAAGGTACTCATCATAATAAAAGTAGGCAAAGGAAAAAAGGACAAGGGCAACAGCCACCGCCATAAAAAAATAGGTTGGTTCAAGAAAAACTTTTGGCGGTATAAAGCCCAAAAGAATATCCCGCAAAACTCCGCCACCCGTTGCGGTTGTTGCGGCAAGGATAATAACGCCCAAAAGGTCAGCTTTTTTCGCAACACCGGCCATTGCGCCGGAGGCGGCAAAGGCTGCAACGCCTATAAATGACAATACATTTGCGAAAATGTGAGTATACAAAACCATCACTCTCTTTTCCAATACAATATATTAAAGAACAGAGCTAACATATTCTTAAAAAGCAGTCCCAATTTTATTAAATCCTTGATAAAAGGAGAGAAAAAGGGAGTAAAATTCGGGCATAAAAAAACAGGCTAAAAAATCGAAAAATAGAGAAATTTCTGTTGACAGAAAATTGGATATATGATACAATTTTTATATTACAGGAATGTAACTTTTATGTACTTTTGATTACAATAAAGGTGGGTGATTTTTATAAAAGCGATGGAAGAAAAAATTCTTGCGGAAGGAGAAATCCTGCCTGGGAATATTCTTAAAGTAGGCAATTTCCTTAATCAGCAGATAGATACTGACTTTTTAAAGGAAATTGGAAAAGAAATTGCCCGTCTTTATAAGGATTCAGGGGTCACAAAGATTTTTACAATAGAAGCGTCAGGAATCGCCATAGCAGTTGCGGCGGGTTACGAACTTGGAGTTCCTGTTGTTTTTGCAAAAAAGAACAGGTCGGATAACATTTCAGGCGATACTTATGTTACAAAGGTGGATTCCTTTACTCATAAAACAACAAACACTATTGTTGTTAGTCGCGAATTTATCAAAGCAGGCGAAAAAATACTTATTGTTGACGATTTTCTTGCAAACGGAAACGCCCTTATCGGTCTTTGCGATATAGTTAAGCAGGCTGGTGCCACGGTTGTAGGCGCTGCCATAGCTATTGAAAAGGGTTTCCAAAAAGGCGGAGATATGCTTCGCGAAAAAGGACTTAGAGTTGAATCTCTTGCAATTTTAGATTCAATGACATACGATGGGATTGTTTTTAGGGCCCAGTAAATACGATGTAAATAAAATTTACATAAATTAAAAAATTTGCCAAAAGGCACGGAGGTAATTGTAATGAAAAAAGTTTTATCATTGTTGATGGTAATGGTAATGGTTGTTGCTTCTTGCTTCGCTCTTACAGGTTGCGGAAATGAAGCAGTATCTGAAGACCTTATGATCGGTTTCATCTTCTTACACGATGAAAACTCTACTTATGATAAGAACTTCATTGATGCAGCACTTGCAGCAAAAGAAGCTCTTGGTCTTTCAGATGAACAGGTACTTATGAAGACAAACATTCCTGAAACAGCCGAATGCTACGAAGCTGCAGCTGACCTTGTTGACGCAGGCTGTGACATCGTTTTCGCTGACAGCTTTGGTCATGAAGATTTCATAATTCAGGCAGCTAAGGAATTCCCAGAAGTTGTTTTCTGTCACGCAACAGGTACTAAAGCACACACAGAAGATCTTCCTAACTACTACAACGCATTCGCTTCAATTTACGAAGGTCGTTACCTTGTAGGTTATGCTGCAGGTCTAAAGCTTAACGAAATGATCGAAGCTGGCAAGATCACAGCTGATCAGGCTAAGATGGGTTACGTTGGTGCTTACCCATACGCAGAAGTTAAGTCAGGTTACACATCATTCTTCCTTGGCGCAAGAGCTGCTTGCCCAAGTGCAACAATGGAAGTTAAGTTCACAAACTCATGGTTTGATATCGCAGCAGAAAAAGAAACAGCTAACGCTCTAATCGCAGACGGTTGCGTTCTTATCAGCCAGCACGCAGACTCTGAGGGTGCTCCAAAGGCTTGTGAAGAAGCAGGCGTTCCAAACGTTGCTTACAACCTTGACACACGTGATTGGGGTCCAAACACAGCTCTAATCTCATCAAAGATTAACTGGCAGCCATACTTCGAACACATTATCACAGCTACAGCTGAAGGTACAGCAATCACACAGGATTTCTGTGGCGGTCTTGAAGAAGGCGTTGTTATGACACTTGGTCTAAACGATAAGGTTGCAGCTGAAGGCACAGAAGCTAAGCTTGAAGAAATCAAGGCTAAGCTTATCGCTGGCGAAATCAAGGTATTTGACACAGCTACATTCACAGTTGATGGCAAGGCTCTTGATTCATACATGGCTGATGTTGATTCAGACGCAGCTTTCACAGGCGACACAGAAGTTGTTGCTGACGGATACTTCCACGAATCAGAATATCGTTCAGCTCCATACTTTGACATTGATATCGACGGTATCACAATTAAATAAGAAAATTTATACCTCGGGTGGGCGTATGCCCATCCGGGGATATTTTCATTTTGAAAAAAGAGTAAGAGTCTTGCATTTTTTTGAGAATGAAAACAAATTACTGAAAACCGAATGGGAGGGAATACATTGAAGCCGGCAATCGAACTTAGAAACATTACTAAAACTTTTGGAAATGTGTACGCCAATCGTGACGTAAACCTTACAGTAGAAAAAGGTGAAATTCTGTCAATACTTGGCGAAAACGGCAGCGGTAAAACAACACTTATGAATATGATTTCAGGAATTTATTTTCCTGATGAAGGTCAGATTTTTATTGACGGAGAAGAAGTTGTTATCCGTTCACCAAAGGACGCTTTTGATTACAAAATAGGTATGATACACCAGCATTTTAAATTGGTGGATGTATTTACTGCGGCACAAAACGTTATTTTGGGCTTGGAGGACAAAAAGGGCTTCAACCTGAAAGAAGCAGAGAAAAAGGTTGCAGAAATCGGCGAGAAGTACGGGTTTATTGTTGACCCTAAAAAGAAGATTTACGAAATGTCTGTATCTGAAAAACAGACAGTTGAAATAATCCGCGTTCTTTACCGTGGTGCCGATATTCTTATTTTGGACGAGCCTACAGCAGTATTAACACCACAGGAAGCACAGAAGCTTTTTGCGGTGCTTCGCCGTATGCGTGATGACGGAAAATCAATCGTAATCATAACTCATAAGCTTCACGAAGTGCTTTCTCTATCTGACAGAGTTTCGGTTCTTCGAAAAGGCGAATATGTTGGAACTATTAAAACTTCCGAAGCTGACGAAAACATCTTAACAGAAATGATGGTAGGAAAGAAAGTTGAGCTTAATATCGAGCGTGACGAGCCTCAAAATCCGGAAGACAGACTTGTGGTAGCAGGTCTTAACTGCAAAAACCGAGAAGGCATTGAAGTTCTTAAAAACATCTCTTTCACAGCAAAATCAGGCGAAATTTTAGGTATTGCCGGAATTGCGGGAAGTGGACAAAGAGAGCTTTTGGAATCTATTGCAGGTCTTCAGCATCTTGAAAACGGCGAAATTCTATATAATGACCCGAAAACCAATAAAACAGAGAACTTAAGAGATAAAACACCTATGCAGATTCGCGATATGGGTGTAAGACTTTCTTTTGTGCCTGAAGACAGACTTGGTATGGGTCTTGTTGGAAATATGGATATTGTGGACAATATGATGCTTAGAAGCTATCGTAAAGGAAAATCCGTATTCCTGGAGAGAAAAGCTCCAAAGGACTTGGCAGAAGAAATTATCAAGCGTCTTGACGTTGTAACGCCATCTGCTTCAACTCCTGTAAGACGTTTATCAGGCGGAAACGTGCAGAAAATTCTGGTAGGCCGTGAAATTTCATCATCACCAACAGTTTTGATGGCGGCATACCCTGTAAGAGGTCTTGATATCAACTCTTCATATACAATCTACAATCTTCTAAACGAACAAAAACGCCGTGGTGCTGCGGTAATCTTTGTAGGTGAAGACCTTGACGTTTTAGTAGAGCTTTGTGACCGTATTATGGTACTTTGTGGCGGTAGTGTCAGCGGAATAGTTGATGCGAGAACTACAACAAAAGAAGAAATAGGACTTATGATGACAAAGAAAAAGGAGGTGCAGGAAGATGCAAACTAATGTAAAACACACAAAAGAACCTCTTATCACAATAACATCAAGGGGACGTGACTCAATGCCAATGAAAAAGGCATGGGGAGTACGCGCAATCGCTATTATTTTGGCATTTATCCTGTGCGCCGTTGTTATCGTTATGGTTACAGGCTATAATCCGCTTAAGGTATATGCTGAGCTTTTTAAAGGCTCATTTGGCTCATCAAGAAAGATTTGGAATATGCTTCAGGAGCTTTCAATGCTACTTTGTATATCCTTAGCTGTAACTCCTGCATTTAAAATGAAATTCTGGAACATCGGTGCAGAAGGTCAGACCTTGATGGGTGGACTTGCAGCGGCTGCTTGTATGATCTATTTTGGCGAAAAATTGCCACCAATCGTGTTCTTTCCGTTGATGCTTGTGGCTTGTGTTGTAGCAGGTCTTGTATGGGGTATTGTTCCTGCATACTTTAAGGCAAAATTCAACACAAACGAAACACTATTCACGCTTATGATGAACTATGTTGCTGTGCAGCTCACATCATTTTGTATAGTTTTTTGGGAAAATCCAAAGGACTCAAATACTGTGGGTGTTATCAACCGTGCCACTCAAAGCGGATGGCTTCCGGAACTTTTTGGCCAGAAATATCTTTTGAACATATTGATTGTGGCTTTAATCACAGTTGGAATGTACATCTACTTAAAGTACTCAAAACACGGCTACGAAATATCTGTTGTAGGTGAAAGTGAAAACACCGCAAGATACGTTGGAATTAACGTTAAAAAGGTAATTCTTCGTACAATGGCAATTTCAGGCGCACTTTGCGGTATCGCAGGACTTCTGCTTGTAAGCGGAACTGACCATACTATAAACCGCGATATTGTTGGCGGTATGGGATTTACAGCCATAATGGTATCATGGCTTGCAAAGTTTAACCCTGTTGTTATGTCATTAACATCATTCTTGATAGTATTCCTAGAACGCGGAGCAGGGGAAATTGCAACAAAATTCCAGCTGAATGAGAGTATGTCAGATATTTTGACAGGAATTATTCTTTTCTTTATCATCGGATGTGAATTCTTCATCCAGTATAAAGTTAATTTCCGTAAGAAAAATAAGGAGGAAAATGTATGATAGCAACAATTTTAAATAAAGCCATCGCACAGGGTATTCCTCTATTATTTGGCTCAACAGGAGAAATCTTAACAGAAAAATCGGGAAACCTTAACCTTGGAATCCCGGGAATAATGTATATGGGCGGAAGCTGTGGTATCATCGGTGCATACCTTTATGAACAGATGGTGGAAGTGCCAAACGCATTCTGGGGAATTTTAATTCCGCTTTTAGCATCCCTTATCGGCTCAACTTTGGCAGCTTTGATTTATAGCTTTTTGACAATAACTCTTCGTGCAAACCAGAACGTTACTGGCCTTGCACTAACAACATTTGGCGTAGGATTTGGTGACTTCTTCGGCGGTTCAATCACAAAGATTTTTGCAAACGGCGGAACTTTGTCAGTAAAAACAACTGCTGACTTCTTTAAAACAACTCTGCCTTTTGCAGATGATTTAGGCTGGTTTGGAGAAATATTCCTATCCCACGGATTTTTGGCATATGTAGCTGTAATAATAGCTCTTGTAGCAGCATGGGTACTAAACCATACAAGAGTTGGTCTACACCTTCGTAGTGTTGGCGAAAATCCTGCAACAGCTGATGCTGCCGGAATAAACGTTACAAAGTATAAGTACCTTGCAACCTGTATAGGCGGTGCTATTGCAGGTCTTGGCGGACTATTCTTCGTTATGGACTATACAGGCGGTTCTTGGACAAGCGGTGGCTTTGGTGATAGAGGCTGGTTTGCTATTGCCCTTGTAATCTTTGCCCTTTGGAAGCCAAACGTGGGCATTTTGGGTTCATTCGTATTTGGCGGACTTTATATTGCATACACATATATTGACGGACTATCTCGAAGTGCCGTTGCAATATTCAATATGCTTCCGTATGTTGTAACTATTATCGTTCTTATTTTGACAAGTGTTAGAAACAAGAAGGAAAATCAACCGCCGGCAAGCCTTGGACTTCCGTATTTCAGAGAAGAAAGGTAGCGGAATAGGAGAAATAAATGAAAAAAGATGTATTGATAATCGGTGCAGGCCCTGCGGGAATTTTTACTGCTCTTGAAATGCTAAGAAAAGGCAGTAAGAAAAGTATCGTTATTGTGGAAAAGGGTCAAAGCGTCGAAAATAGATGCTGTCCTAAAGCTAAAACACAAAAATGTGTGAACTGTAAGCCTTATTGTCATATAACAACAGGTTTTTCAGGGGCAGGAGCCTTTTCAGACGGAAAGCTTTCGCTGTCACCTGATGTAGGCGGTGATTTGCCGACGCTAATCGGTGAAGATTTGGCAAGAGAAACCATTAACTATACCGATGGGATTTATCTTGAATTTGGCGCAGATACTCATATAGAGGGCGTTTCAAACACCGATGCAGTAAAGGAAATAAGAAAGAATGCAATTAAAGCAGGCCTTAAGCTTGTTGATTGCCCTATCCGTCATTTAGGCACTGAAAAGGCACACGACATCTATCTTGCCATTGAAAAGCATCTTTTGGCAAATGGCGTAGAAATTATGTTTGGCTACGAATGTACTAACCTTATTTTAGAAGATGCAGTATGCAAGGGTGCATATATCAAAAAAGGCGATGAAACTGCGGAAATTCACGCAGATACCGTTGTGGTTGCAACAGGCAGACGTGGCGCTGACTGGCTTGAAAAGATTTGTGCAGAGCACAATATTGCACACGAGCCTGGAACTGTTGATATCGGTGTTCGTGTTGAAGTTCGAAACGAAGTTATGGAAAAGGTTAACGAAGTGCTTTACGAATCAAAGCTTATCGGCTGGCCTGAACCATTTAAAAACAAGGTGAGAACTTTCTGTCAGAACCCTGGCGGATTTGTAAGTCAGGAAAATTATGACAACGATTTGGCTGTTGTTAACGGTCACTCATATAAGGAGAAGAAGTCGGATAACACCAATGTGGCAATTCTTTGCTCACATAACTTCTCAACTCCATTCAACCAGCCAATCAGCTATGCACAAAAAGTGGGCGAGCTTACCAATATGCTTGCAAACGGACAGATTTTGGTTCAGCGCTTCGGCGATATTTTAGATGGAAAGCGTACATGGCCAAAAGAACTTGCTCAAAGTAATGTACGTCCGACACTACCTGATGCAGTTGCAGGTGATATAACCGCCGCAATGCCGTATCGTGCAATGATGAATATTATCAACTTTATCAAGGCTGTAGATAAGGTAGTTCCGGGCTTTGCGTCCTATGAAACACTACTTTATTCTCCGGAACTTAAGTTCTATTCAAACCGTGTTAAAATGGATACTGATTTTAATACAAGTATAAAGGGTCTTCACTGCCTTGGTGACTCAAGCGGATGGACTCGCGGTCTTATGATGGCATCAGTTATGGGTGTTTTGATGGGCCGAAAATTAGTAGAAGATAAGTAATAAAACGGCAAGGTTAAACACCTTGCCGTTTTTAGTTTTTTAATTGACTATAGAGAGCTTTTGTGATAGAATATTTATAAGTATAAATAAATTTAGGGGGATAAACATAATGAGAAAAGTAATGTTGGTATTCGGCACACGTCCGGAAGCCATAAAAATGTGTCCTTTGGTAAACGAATTAAAATCAAGAAAAAATATAGAAACTATTGTTTGCGTTACAGGTCAGCACCGCCAAATGCTTGATGTGGTACTTGACGCTTTTTCAGTTGTGCCTGATTATGACCTTTCGATTATGAAAGACAAGCAGACACTATTTGACATAACAACAAATATTTTAAACAGAATTAAAGAAGTTTTGGAAACAGAAAAGCCGGATGTTGTTTTGGTTCACGGCGATACATCAACAACCTTTGTAACTGCTTTGGCGTGTTTCTATTTGCAGATTCCTGTGGGCCACGTAGAAGCAGGACTTAGAACATATAACATCTATTCTCCGTACCCTGAAGAATTTAACCGTCAGGCAGTGGGAATTGTGGCAAAATACAACTTTGCACCAACCGAGCTTTCAAAGGAAAACCTGGTTCGTGAAGGAAAAGACGAGTCAACAATTTACATTACAGGAAATACCGCGATTGATGCCCTAAAGACTACAGTTCGAGATGACTATCACCACGAACAGCTTGAGTGGGCAAAGGATTCAAGACTTATAATGATAACTGCTCATAGACGTGAAAATCTTGGCGAACCGATGAAGAATATGTTCCGTGCGATTAAGCGCATAATGGACGAGCATCCTGACACCAAGGCGATTTATCCAATACACATGAATCCTGTTGTAAGGGAAACCGCTAATGAAATTTTGGGCGATTGCGACCGTATCAGAATCATTGAGCCACTTGACGTTCTTGATTTCCATAATTTCCTGAACGCAAGTTACCTTATCTTAACAGATAGCGGTGGTATTCAGGAAGAAGCACCATCACTTGGAAAGCCTGTTCTTGTAATGCGTGACACAACAGAACGTCCAGAGGGCATCAAGGCAGGAACATTAAAGCTTGTTGGAACAGATGAAGAAGTAATATATAACGAGTTTAAGAAGCTTTTGGAAAGCGAAGAAGCTTACGAAAAGATGAGCCATGCATCAAATCCGTATGGCGACGGATTTGCTTGCAAGAGAATTGCTGATATCTTAGAAAAAGAATAAACGAAAGGTAGAAAAGTATGAAAAATATTTGGTTGGTTATTCCGTGCTATAACGAAGAAGAAATAATCTTAAAAACTGCAGAGCAAACAAAAGCGCTTATGCAGGGTTTAATAGGTGCGGGTAAAATTTCAACAGCCAGCCGTATTTTATTTGTAAACGATGGTTCAAAGGACAGAACCTATGAAATCATACAGGACCTTTGCAAAAATGATAAAATCTTCGCCTGCGTAAATCTGTCCCGAAACCGTGGCCATCAGAATGCACTTTTGGCAGGTCTTATGACTGCTAAAAACTATGCCGATGCGGTTATTTCTATGGATGCAGACCTGCAGGATGATATAAACGTAATCGAAGACTTTATAGATAAGTTCCAGGAAGGCTATGATGTTGTTTATGGCGTAAGATGCGACAGAACGACAGATACCTTCTTCAAAAAATTCACCGCAGAGAGCTTTTATAAGTTTATGAAACTAATGGGCGTTGATGTTGTTTATAACCATGCGGACTACCGCTTAATGTCAAAACGAGCTTTAGATGGATTGTCGGAATTTGACGAAGTGAATACATTCCTTCGCGGTATTGTGCCTTTGATTGGCTATAGGTCAACTCAGGTTAGCTATGCCCGAAAGAAAAGGGAAGCAGGAAAATCAAAGTATAACCTTAAGAAAATGCTTTCCTTTGCAATGGAAGGAATCACATCTTTTAGTGTGCGCCCAATAAAGCTTGCTCTTGCACTTGGCGTAATATCATTCTTGGTGAGCATAGCAATGCTTATCTACTGCATTTATGAACACGCCATCGGTAACACCGTAAGCGGTTGGGCAAGCCTTG
>JAFUJN010000001.1 GCA_017468095.1 Clostridia bacterium | reverse complement strand
GAAAGCATCGAGTACGAAAAGCAGAGAATCAAGGAAATTGATGAAGTTTCGGAAAAGGTCGGAACTGACGAGTACACCGAAAAAGTTGCAAGAGAAAAACTGGGTATGATTAAATCAGACGAAATCGTTTTCGTTGACATATCAGGACAGTAATAAACGAAGGGGAAAATATAACTATGTCGTTGGAAAAAGGTAGCATAGTCGATGGAAAAGTTACAGGCGTAATGCCATTTGGGGCGTTTGTTTCCTTGCCTGATAACCAATCAGGACTTGTGCACATTTCCGAAATCACCAAGGAATATGTGAAAGATATAAATGACCACATAAAACAGGGTGATGAGGTAAAGGTAAAGGTTATTGACATTGATAAAAACGGAAAGATAAACCTTTCCATAAGACAGGCAAAAGAACCTGTAAAAAAGCAGAAAGGCGAAAAGCCGGCAGGCCCTGTGCGCCCTGCGGATATTGACTGGTTTACCAAAAACGACGAGGATTTATCTTTTGAGGACAAGCTGTCCCGCTTTAAAAAAGACGCGGATGAAAAGATGCTTGCGCTTAAGCGTTCAAACGAATCAAAGCGTTCAGGCGGATATCATAGAGGCGGCGGTACATATTGATTTTGAAGGGGGATGTTATATCCCCCTTTTATGTGTTTTTTAAGGAAAGGAAGTTTTAAATGAAAGACAGACTAAACCTGACACTTTTAACAGATTTTTATGAGTTCACAATGTCCCACGGTTTTTTTGCCGAGGGTGTAGGGGACAGGATTGCATATTTTGATATGTTCTTTAGAACCGTTCCATCGGATGGCGGTTTTGCCATTATGGCAGGTGTTGAACAGCTTATAGACTATCTTAAGAATCTTAACTTCACAAAAGAAGATATTGAATACCTAAGAAGCAAAAAGCTGTTCTCAGAAGAATACCTAAACTATCTTGAGAATTTTGAGTTTAAGTGCGACGTTTGGGCAATCCCTGAAGGAACACCAATATTCCCACAAGAGCCTATTGTTGTGGTAAGAGGCCCTATCGCACAGGCACAATTTATTGAAACAATGGTACTTCTTACAATAAACCACCAGAGTTTAATCGCAACAAAAGCGGATAGAATTGTACGTGCTGCAGACGGCAGACCTGTTATGGAATTTGGATCCCGTCGTGCTCAAGGAGCAGATGCCGCAATTTTAGGTGCAAGAGCCGCATATATTGGCGGATGTGTTGGAACGGCCTGTGCTATTGCAGACAGAGAATACGGCGTTCCAGCCCTTGGAACAATGGCACACAGCTGGGTGCAGATGTTTGACACAGAATATGATGCATTCAAAGCTTACGCTGCAAGATACCCTGATAACTGCACACTTTTGGTGGACACATACAATGTTTTAAAATCAGGTATTCCAAACGCAATCCGTGTGTTTGACGAAGTTTTAAAACCACTTGGAAAACGCCCTAAAGGCGTACGAATTGACTCGGGAGACATAACCTACCTTTCTAAAAAATGCCGAAAGATGTTGGATGATGCAGGATACCCTGATTGCGGAATTTGTGCATCAAACTCACTTGACGAATATATCATAAGAGATACCCTTATGCAGGGTGCAAAAATAGACTCCTTTGGCGTCGGTGAAAGACTTATAACATCAAAAGAATCACCTGTTTTCGGCGGTGTTTATAAGCTTGTTGCAGTTGAAGATGAAAATGGAAACGTAACTCCAAAAATAAAGGTTTCAGAAAACGTTGCAAAGATCACAACACCTGGCTTTAAGCAGGTTTACAGACTATATTCGTTGGAATCAGGTGCTGCTATTGCAGATGTTATGACCTTATTTGACGAAGTTATAAATCAGGACGAGCCTTATGAAATCTTTGACCCAGAGCATACCTGGAAGCGTAAAAAGGTGACAGATTACTATGTGAGACCGCTTTTAAAACAGATTTTTAAAGAGGGAAAATGTGTTTATGAAAGTCCTGATATTCACGTTCTTCGCGAGTATTGCAAGCTGGAAACAGAAAAGCTTTGGGACGAAGTTAAGAGATTTGAAAACCCACATAAATACTACGTGGATTTATCACCAAGTCTGTGGAAGATGAAATACGATTTATTGGAGAAATTTCAGTAATGGACACACTTATAATAAAGGACATAAATAGTGAAGCTCTTGAAACCGCAGGCGAAATAATACGCCGTGGCGGAACGGTCTGTTTCCCGACAGAAACGGTGTATGGACTTGGAGCATCAGCCTATGACGAAGACGCAATAGCTAAAATTTATGAAGCAAAGGGCAGACCGTCAGATAATCCGCTGATAGTTCACATTCCTGACGTTTCGGAAGTTTACAAGGTTGCAAGAGAAGTGCCGGATAGTGCAAAAAAGCTGTTTGAAGCCTTTGCACCTGGACCGTTCACACTTATTTTAAAGAAAAATCCTGAAATTGCGGATAGAGTTACGGCAGGTCTTGATACAGTTGGCGTAAGAATACCATCTCACCCTGTGGCACGGGATTTTCTAAAGGCGGCAGGTGTTCCTGTTGCGGCACCAAGCAGTAACATTTCGGGAAAGCCAAGCCCTACAAAAGCAGAACACGTAATCGCTGATATGGATACAAGAGTTGATGCCATAATTTGTGGTGGTGCATCAGACGTTGGCGTTGAATCCACCATAATCGATATGACGGAAGAAACTCCTGTAATTTTAAGACCGGGTGGCATAACACCTGAAGATATCAAGCGTGTTTTGGGAGATGTTAAAATTGACAGACACGTTTTGGAGTCTGTAAATGTTAAGGAACAGCCGAAATGCCCGGGGATGAAGTATAAACACTATGCTCCCGATGCAGATGTAACTGTGGTTTCGGGAAAGATAGATGCTACAGAAACGAAAATTGCAGAGCTTGTGGCAAAGGACAAGCAAGCGGGAAAACAGGTAGGCGTTCTTGCAAGATGTGATAAGGGATATAATGCGGATTGCTTTATAGCATCGGGGAAAGACAATAGCCAGCTTGCCAGAGTGCTTTTTGATGCACTTCGTCAGTTTGATAAGGAAAATATTGACACTTGCTATGTTCAGTTTACAGGTGATGACGGAATAAGCCTTGCCGTTAAAAACAGACTGTTTAAAGCGGCAGGAAACAAGGTAATATATACGGAGGAATAAATGAACGTATTATTCGTATGCACAGGAAATACCTGCAGAAGCCCTATGGCAGCGGCACTTTTCAATAAAATAGCCGTGGAAAAGGATTTGCCTGTGAAAATTGAGTCGGCAGGACTTTTTGCAAATGATGGTGATACGGCATCAGCTGAAGCTATTGCCGTAATGAGAGACTATGATATCGACCTTTTGGGCCATCACGCCCAGACTATAAACACAGAGCTTTTGGAAAAAAGCGACCTTGTTTTGACTATGACTGGTGCACATAAAATGGTGCTGGAGCAGTATTTGGGCGACAAGGTTTATACCCTTATGGAGTTTGCAGATATGGATGGGGATATCCCTGACCCATACGGCGGTGATATAGACGAGTACAAAGAGTGTGCAAAAACGCTTTATAATGCACTTTTAAAGGTGGCGGAGAAAATTTGAAGATAGTTCCAATGACAACTGAAGATGCGAAGGAATTGGCGGTATTGGACCAGCTTTGCTTTAATGTGCCTTGGTCAGAAAAGTCATTTTTGGAAGAAACCGAAAACCCTTTGGCGACATATTTTGTGGCAAAGGAAGATGAGAAAATCGTAGGCTATGGCGGAATATGGAACGTATCAGGGGAAGGCCAGATTACCAATATTGCGGTACACCCTGAAATGCGCAAAAAAGGCATAGCATCAAAGATTTTAAAAGAGCTGATTTCTTGTGCAAAATCTTGCGAGAAGATTTTTCTTGAAGTTAGAGAAAGTAACTTGGCGGCCATTTGCCTTTATGAAAAGCACGGCTTTGAAAAGTGCGGTGTTCGTAAGAATTTTTACCATTCACCAGTTGAAAACGGAATTATAATGATACGAGAGGAAATGTAATGGACACATATATTCTTGGTATTGAAAGCTCCTGTGACGAAACAGCGGCAAGCGTTGTTAAAAACGGCAGAGAAGTTTTATCAAACGTTATAAATACACAGATTGATATACATAAAAAATACGGCGGAGTTGTGCCTGAAATTGCATCAAGAAAGCATATTGAGAATATTGATGCGGTTATAGACGAAGCGCTTTTACAAGCAGGGAAAACCCTTGACGATATAGATGCAATAGCCGTAACCAACGGCCCCGGACTTGTGGGCGCACTTTTGGTGGGCGTTTCAGAAGCAAAAGCTATGGCTTATGCAAAAGGACTACCGCTTGTTCCTGTTCATCATATACGTGGACACATTACAGCTAACTTTTTGGCACATAAGGACTTGGAACCTCCATTTGTATGCCTTGTGGCATCAGGCGGACATTCACATATAGTCAATGTAAAAAGCTATACAGATTTTGAAGTTTTAGGCAGAACCCGTGACGATGCGGCAGGAGAAGCTTTTGATAAAATCGCAAGAGTTTTAGGCCTTGGATACCCTGGCGGGCCTTTGGTTGATAAGCTGGCAAAAGAGGGTAATCCAAAGGCTATTGATTTCCCAAGAGTTAAGATGGACAAGGACTCCTTGGACTTTAGTTTTTCAGGCGTTAAAACTGCAGTTATAAACTATACCCACAAGCTTGAGCAAAACGGCGAAGAGATAAACCGTGCCGATGTTGCGGCAAGCTTTCAGGATGCTGTAACAGATGCACTCTGTGAGCATACTATTGAGGGTGCAAAACGAGTGGGCGCAAAAACTGTTGCGATTGCAGGCGGTGTTGCGGCAAACTCTAATCTTCGGGAGAAGATGACTAAAGAATGCGAAAAGCACGGCATATCTGTGGTATATCCACCACCTGTGCTTTGCACAGATAATGCGGCAATGATTGCGGCAGCGGGTTACTATTCATATATGGAAGGCGTAAGAGCCGACCTTGACCTTAACGCAATACCAAACTTGCCACTATAAATTTTTAGCGGAGAGAAAATATGCAGGATAAAATCAGAAATTTTTGTATAATAGCACATATCGACCACGGTAAGTCTACTCTTGCCGACCGTCTTTTAGAGCTTACGGGAGAAGTTAGCGAAAGAGATATGGAAGAACAGCTTCTGGACGATATGGATTTGGAGCGTGAGCGTGGAATTACCATTAAAGCACACGCTGTTAAGCTTAACTATAAGGCAAATGACGGCGAAGAATACACATTGAACCTTATCGACACCCCGGGACACGTGGACTTTAACTATGAAGTATCACGAAGCCTTGCTGCTTGCGAAGGTGCAATTTTGATTGTGGACGCATCCCAGGGTATTGAAGCCCAGACCCTTGCAAACACATATATTGCGGTGGAACACGACCTTGAAATCGTACCTGTTATAAACAAGATTGACCTGCCAAGCGCAAACCCTGAAAACGCCATAAAGGAAATTGAAGACATAATCGGTATTCCTGCCGAAGATGCACCGAGAGTTTCTGCAAAAACAGGACTTAACGTAGAGCAGGTTTTGGAAGCTATTGTTGAAAAGGTGCCGGCACCGCAAGGTGATGCCAATGCACCACTTAAGTGCCTTATTTTTGACTCATACTATGACAGCTACAAGGGTGTTATCGTGTATGTTCGTGTAAAGGACGGAACACTAAAGGTGGGCGATAGAATCAGAATGATGGCAACAGGAGCGGAGTTTGACGTTGTTGAAGTTGGAACAATGCATCCGTCAGGACTAAAGCCGACAGGAAAGCTATCAGCAGGCAATGTTGGATATATTGCAGCAAGTATCAAGTCAATCCGCGATACCCAAGTAGGTGATACTGTAACAACCTGTGTAAATCCTGCAAAAGAACCGCTTGCGGGATACAAAAAGGTGAACCCAATGGTTTACTGTGGTATTTACCCTGCAGATGGAGCCCAGTATGAAGACTTAAAGGAAGCTCTTGCAAAACTTCAGCTAAATGATGCATCACTAATGTTTGAGCCTGAAACATCCATCGCTTTGGGATTTGGATTCCGTTGCGGATTTTTGGGACTACTTCATATGGAAATCATTCAGGAACGCTTGGAGCGAGAATATAATCTTGACCTTGTAACTACAGCACCGAGCGTTATCTATAAGGTGCACAAAACAGGCGGAGAAATTGAAATGATTTCAAACCCTGCGAATCTTCCTGCGCCAACCGAAATTAACTTTATGGAAGAGCCAATGGTTAAGGCGGATATAATGGTGCCTGTTGATTTTGTTGGTAACGTTATGGAACTTTGTCAGGAAAGACGTGGCATATTCAAAAATATGACCTATATCGAAACAACCCGTGCACAGATTCATTACGATTTGCCACTTAACGAAATTATTTATGACTTCTTTGATGCACTAAAATCACGTACTAAAGGCTATGCGTCCTTTGACTATGAGCTGAAAGAGTATATGAGGTCTGACGTTGTGAAGCTTGATATGCTTCTAAATGGAGAACAGGTGGATGCCCTTTCCTTTATCGTTCATAAGGACAGCGCATATTCACGTGGCAGAAAGATGGCGGAAAAGCTTAAGGAAGCAATTCCGCGGCAGCTATTTGAAGTGCCGATTCAGGCGGCAATCGGCTCAAAGATTATCGCAAGAGAAACTGTTAAAGCTATGCGAAAAGACGTACTTGCCAAGTGTTACGGCGGTGACATTACCCGAAAGAAGAAACTTCTTGAAAAGCAAAAAGAGGGTAAAAAGCGTATGCGCCAAGTGGGAAATGTGGAAATTCCGCAGGAAGCATTTATGTCAGTATTAAAATTAGACTAATAAAAAAACCGACACGTTTGTGTCGGTTTTTATGTATTATTATAATCCTTTATATTAGTTTCATAAGATAAAAATAGGCTCCCTTGTGTAAAGGGAGCTGTCGAACATAGTGAGACTGAGGGATTGGTTTAACATTGTGCCCTTGCATAATCAATGAGTTCTTTAATTAAACTTCTGTCCGAAAGGTCAGCGTCAATATCACAAAGGTTAATAAGCATCTTTTCCATTTCCGTTGGATTTTCCTTTTTGGACATAATGCCTTTTAAAGTTTTAATCGCTGTTTTATGCACCAGCGAAAGCTCGCTTATAATCATCTTCCCAGGGAAGTTAAACACCTTAATTTTGTCCTTTGTGCCATTCTTAAAGTTCTTTTCAATCACCATACCGTCATAGTATTCACGACAATCAGTCGGTGTAAGTCCTGTTGTGAAAACAATCAGCTTTTTATCTTGTAGCTTATCAATATTCTTGGTTATAAGGCTTGCGCCGGCGATTATTTCAGCATAAAGTCCGCCACCATAGATAATGGTGTCATAGTCCTTTAGGATGTCGGCGCTGGCGCCTTTTGCATCCATCGCCTCACAGGAAAGCGCCTCTGCAATCCACTGGGCATAAGCTTTGGTTGAGCCATATTTTGAACGGTATAAAACTATAGGCTTCATAAATTCACCTTTCCTATTTGATGTTAAAGTATATTCTGATTATTCAAAAATATTCTTAAAAAATGTATCACAACTAAATGTAGCGGGTAATAGATATAGAAGAAATTCTTCATACGCCATTTTCCGCGGGTTTCGTTATATAATGCGATAATCGGCACGGATATAAGCGAAAATAGCTGAATTGTGCCAATGTTTGGCGCTAAAAGTAATAGTCCCATTGATAAAAGTAATATTTTTTCTTGCTTTGTCTTTCCAAGATAGCATAGTACAGGAAGCATTACGCCGTAAAATCCATAGTCAATGGCAAATCCGCGTCCTACACTTGCCGGAAGAATAAAGCAAATGAAAAATACTGAAATCAAAACGGCGATGGCCAAAACGTAGCTTAGGAAATTCCTTGTTTTCTTTGCGAAATCAAAGGCGTAAATCACAAGTGCCGAAAGGGCTAATGTAACCAAAATGTTTTGGTACAGGGAATTCATTGCATAAGTGTATACCGCCTGACACAAAACCGCGAAAAGACAAAGCACAAGAAAATGTCGTGTGCGGTTTTTGGTGTACTTGCATCCTTCGGCAAAGGTAAACGCAAAAATCGGGAATGAAAGGCGCCCGATTATGCGAAAAATTTGTATGCCGGGGAATAGGTGCAAGCCAATATGGTCAATGGTCATAAAAATGACCGCCAGAATTTTAAGCTGATTTCCGGATAGTCCTAAAATTAATTTTCTCATACAAGCTCCTTTGTTTTTCGGCTTTGCCTTTTTATAATTCGTAAAATTCGGGGTCTGTTGTATCGCTGAATGACAATAAACTGGGCATCAAAAATCATTGCGAAGATAGCGGTTAAAACAAAAATCCAAAGCTCACCCCAAAGAATAGAAAACAGGATGCTCACAAGGGAGATGACTTCGTTTATCCAGTGGTCAACCTCCGATTTGGTCATAACTGCGGCAATTTCTGAAAGTGTGTGCTTTTCAAGGGAAAATGCTTCGGGATTATATGTAAGGGCTTTTCCTTTCCATTTTTTGACCCGAAGTAATTTATAAAGTCCCTTTTCAAAAGGCTTTTCCCGAAACCACCAATGGTCTTGGTTGATTTTAAATAGCTTTGAAACGTTGCCCATAATGATACGACCCCAAAAGTGGTACACTATCATAAACGCCACGATGCCTACCCATAAAACAGTTTTGCTTTGGGATGCTCCGCTATAATAAAAACCGAAACAAACCGCTGCGGTGATTACGGTAATCAAAATCACGGCATACATAAACAGGGCAGGACCGCTTATCTTTTGCTTGCTCATTTTGTTACTCCTTTCCATTATTTTTTGCAGTTGTAACTGAAGCAATAAGCTTTCTTCTTATTGTTCCGCACTTATTCGTTAGGCTTTTGTATGTAATTTCATCAATTTTGCTTTTTCGAAATAACAATTCTAACCAATATTCCGTCTCAAAACTTTCTTTTAATGCTATTTCTAATTTATTTATAAAATCAGCTTTGCTTTGAGCGTATTTTGCTTCGTGTAGATTTGCACCAATGGATGAAGAACATCTTAATAATTGGTTGATATATACTGAACAGCCTTTAATATTATCGCAAATATCAGATATTTCTATTGCAAAACTAATGGTTTCTTCTCTTAACATGTTTTTATTTTGTTCCATTTTTATTCTCCTTTGTCGATATACACGTTTTGCGTGTTCGATATATTTCACTTCGTGAAATTCGATATAAACTTGATATGCTCGTTTTCGATATGATATAAATCTCGTTGCCGTAAGGCAACATATCGAGCCATCAGGCATATCGAATCCTTTAGGATATATCGAAAATCTCAAATGAGATTTATATCGATGAATCTG
This sequence comes from Clostridia bacterium, assembly GCA_017468095.1. GTDB lineage: Bacteria > Bacillota > Clostridia > UBA1381 > UBA1381 > UBA1738. Next base: position 1,714 of record JAFUJN010000001.1, on the reverse strand, counting down.
TCTGCACTAAAAGTGTGACAGATTCTATGTGAACAGTATGTGGGAACATATCTACAGCCGTTACCGATTTTGCGGTGTAGCCGTTTTCCACCAAAAACTGTGCATCGCGGGCAAGGGTGGCAGGGTTACAGGACACGTACACAATCCGTTTCGGTTTTGCCGAGACGATTGCGGAAAGTGTCTTTTCATCGCTGCCTTTTCTTGGTGGGTCAAGGATGACGATGTCAGGGGTTGTACCGTCCTTTATAAGCTGTGGCACAATATCTTCTGCTGCGGAGCAATAAAATTCTGCGTTTTCTATTCCATTTCGTTTCGCGTTCTCTTTTGCATTCTCTATTGCTTCGGGAACAATTTCCACGCCGACTACCGCTTTAGCGGTTTTTGCAGCGGTTAAGGAAATTGTGCCTATTCCGCAGTAAATATCCAAAACTGTGTCATTTTCGCTAATATCCGCAAGCTCAATAGCTTTTCCATACAGTTTTTCGGTCTGGATAGGGTTTACCTGGAAAAAGCTATGTGGCGAAATTTCATAAGAAAGTCCGCAAAGGGTTGCCGAAAGCACGTCTTTACCCCAAAGGGTCACATTTTTATCCCCAAGCACAAGATTTGTGCGCTTTTTGTTTATATTAAGAATAATGCTTGAAATCTTCGGTGAAATAGCGGTGATGCTAGAAATAAGCTCATCACCCCTTGGGATATTATCGCTATTTGCCGAAATAACCACCATAATTTCCTTGTCGGTTGTGCGAAGAAAGGCTCTTCGCATAATGCCTTTGTGAGCCGTTTCGTCATATACCGAAATGTTGTGCTTTTTTATATGGTTTGATATAGCGTTCATTATTTCGGTGATTAACGCATCTCCCAAAAGGCAATCTGAAAGTGGAATAACATCGTGACTTCTCTGGCGATAAAATCCCCAACTGCCGTCAGGCGCAAAAGGGAACACCATCTTGTTTCGGTACCTTTCGGGACAGTCCATACCTATAATATCAGGCTCCAAATCAATCTTTCCAAGCCTTAAAAGTGCATCACGAACGATATTTTTCTTAAAGTCAAGCTGGGAGCTGTAGTCCACCGTCATAAGCTGACATCCGCCACATTTTTCAAAATGCTCACAAGGTGGAGCTACACGAAGCTCAGAGGGAGCAATAATGTCCGTAACTTTTGCAAAACCGTAGTTTTTGTTTGTCTTTAGAACCAAAAGCTCCACTTCATCGCCGGGAACTGCTTGTGGCACAAAAAGAGTATATCCGTCGATTCGGGCAATACCGCTACCGTCAGATGAAAGAGTTTCAATTTTCGCTTTATATTTATGATTCTTTTCTACCGGAATTATAAAAATCAGTCCTTTTCTTGTTGGGCAAAACCGCCCTATTATGCTGACATTATACTATTTTTTGGATGCTATTTCAATAGAAGTTAATAATTTATTTACAAATTTACCCTTGACAATTAGAAAATTAGTGCTATAATAAAGTCACAAAGGTCAAAGAAAGTCAAAGTTAAAATTAAGGAGAAAAATTATGGGTATCAGCGACAGAATAGAGTCATTTATAATAGAGCTTATGAAAGACGAGGCGGAGTATGCAGAGTTCGGCAGAAACGAGCTTGCACAGATTTTCGGCTGTGTTCCGTCCCAGATAAATTACGTTATTTCAACAAGATTTAATCCCGAAAAAGGGTATACCGTTGAATCCCAACGTGGTGGTGGCGG
>JAFUJN010000086.1 GCA_017468095.1 Clostridia bacterium | reverse complement strand
TAAAAAAATTCTAAAATGATAAAACAATAAATATATTTTTTTATATATTTTTTAATATGGGTAAGCACTTTTTCATAGTGTTTTCCTGCATAGCATCCCATCACCCAATATGCAAGGTATGTGGTAAACAGTCTGTCGTTATATTGAAAGGCTGAAAACACGTATTTACACAAAAACATTATAAGTACTGATGCAATAATGGCAATTTTAGGCGAAATTCTGTTCACCATAAATGTCCAGACAGGTTTTAAAAGATAAAACTGTACTATTGCAATTACAAAATAGAAGTGTGCTACCAAATCACCCTTTATGATGTACCCAGAAAGGTCTTTTAGGCTAAATCCAAAATAATTCCGCCATAAAAAATACGCATAGAAAAGTATTACCGCACATATATACGGAAGCACAATTTTGGTAAATCTTGATTTGTAATACTTCTTGTAACCTGCCGTATCTTCCTTTAAAAACATTTTAAGTCCGCTTAGGAATATAAATCCTTGAACCACGAATGCTGATAGTCTCCACGGCACAAAAAACACGCCGTATTGCCAGCTTCCTTTTAAAAGACCTGTAACCGGAGCGGATGACACGTGAATAAAAATCACAAGTATACAAAAAACTATATTCAAAAATGACAGTTCATTTTTCCTTTGCATAGCACAGCACCTTTTTCGTTTTTTCCCTATTATTTTACCATATTTTATTTATTAAGTCAATTTTATACAAAATAAAAGCGACATCGCAAGTTTCCTGCGACATCGCATTTTCTCATCTAAACATATCAAGGGCTGTATCAACTATATTTCCAAGGTTTTTAAACATTCCTTCCGTTTTTCTTCGCATTTTGTTGCGCTGACGGTCGGACACAGGGTCCATAATCATTGTGGCACAAGCACCCAAAACGATACCTGCTGCCATTCCTTTAATAAATCCTTGAGAACTCATTTTATCACTCCTCTCATTCCTCGTTCATAGTATTTACCGCTAAAACAAATTTAATAACAACAATTTTTACAAAAATTTGACTAAATTTTGTAATGATAATAACCTTGACTTGTAATATACATATGGTATACAATACTTTTATACTATATACGAGGTGATTGTGATGGCTGATATAACTTCTTTTAAGGGATATATGTATAACACAGAAAAAATTGACGACTTAGGGCTTGTAATGTCACCGCCTTATGATACGCTTTTGCCTGATGAACAGGATGAGCTTTATAATCAGCATGAATATAACGCTATCCGCCTTTCAAAAGGTAAGCGTTTTGATACTGATACAGATGATGACAACGCTTTTACTCGTTCAAGAAAATATCTTGAAGACTGGCTAAAAGATGATATTATTGTTCAAGACGGAAAGCCTGCTATCTATCTTTATGAGCAAGAAGTGGAATTTAACGGCGCCGTTTATACAAACAAAGGTTTCGTTACCCTTTTAAAGCTTGAAGAATACGGTAATCACATTTTGACTTGCGAAGATACAACGCCTATCAATAAAAAGGATAGATATGAACTTTTATCCAAAACAAAAGCTAATTTTAATATGATAAGCGGTCTTTACATAGAAAGCGAAAAGTATCTTTCACACATTATTACTGAAATGAAAGATACTACTCCTGATGTGTCCTTTGTTCTTCCTGACGGTGCTAAAGAGCTTTTGTGGCGAATTACTGACGAAGACAAAATCAACTTTATAGTAAATGCAATGAAGCCTCACACAATTTACATTGCAGATGGCCAGAACCGTTACGAAACCGCACTTAAATATCAGGCAGAATGCAAAAAGAATAACCCTAATCATACAGGTGATGAGCCATATAACTACATTATGACTCTTCTTACAAACGTATATGATGAAAGCCTTATGCTTCTTCCGTTCCACAGAATGATTAAGTTTGATAAGGAATTTAACGAATCATTTTTTATAGCAGCTTGTCAGGATAATTTCAAGGTTGAAAAGATTATCGTGGACCTTGATACTTCTGATTTTGTTGATACCATAAAAAAGCAGATTGTTACCACAAAAAATGAAAATAAAATCGGTCTTTACTGTGGCGGTGAGTACTTTTACAGGCTTACTTTAAAGGACGGTGTTTCCTTAAAAGACCATGTTGGTGATAAGAGTGATGCATATTCGGGTCTTGACGTAACAGTTTTAAACAAGTTGATTTTGGAAGATGTTCTGAACATTCCTGAAGAAAAATATTCTGAATGTATCACCTATACAAAGAGTATTACCGAAGGAATACAGTTCGTTAGAAAAACCGAATGCAGTTGTTTCTTTGCCATCAATGCAGTTAAAACTGACCAGATGCACGCAATTACAAATTCAGGTGAAAAATTGCCTGCTCATTCAATCTGTATTTATCCAAAACCTGCAACAG
>JAFUJN010000085.1 GCA_017468095.1 Clostridia bacterium | reverse complement strand
ATTGTACTTATGGAAAATGCCGCAAGTTCCTGTACCCGCGAGATTATGGGCTTTGACAGTTTTGTTGTTTTGGTGGGTAAAGGCAATAACGGCGGAGATGGCCTTGCAATCAGCCGTCAGCTTATAAATGCAGGCAAAAATGTGGAAATTTATCTTGTTTTTGAAGATGAATTTTCAGGCGATGCAAAAATTAATCGCGACATTTTAAAGAGTATGAATATACCTGTAAAATCATGCGGTGATTTAGATAAACTTATCCTTGATATAAAAACATCGGATTGCGTGGTTGATGCGATTTTTGGAACAGGAATAAAGGGCGAGATAACAGGAATAGCCAAGGATGTTATAAAAGCCATAAATGAATATTCAAAATACACCCTTTCTGTCGATGTGCCATCAGGTATAAATTCTGACACAGGTGAAGTTTCAAAAGCAACAGTAAAGGCTGATAAAACCGTAACCTTTGCGGCATATAAAAGGGGAATGCTACTATATCCTGCGGCGGATTTTACCGGCGAAGTTGTTGTGGCAGACATTCAAATTCCCGATATAGCATTTGATAAATTGGGAATAAAGGTTAACACCACAGACGAAGAGTTTGTTTTAAAAACAATGCCAAAGCGAAAGCGAAATTCCCACAAGGGTGACTATGGAAAAATCCTTGTAATAGGCGGAAAGCTTGGAATGGGCGGAGCTGTTATGCTTTCGTCTTTAGCAGCTTTAAAAATGGGAGCGGGACTTGTAACTGCTTGCATACCAAATGAGCTTAAGGACTATATCGGCGAGCTTCCGTATGAAGTTATGACAATGCCGATGGATTTTAAAGAAGATGCTGATAAAATTGCGGATTTAGTAAATAACTATGACGTGGTTTTGTTTGGCAACGGAATTGGAAGAAGCGAAGAAATTTTCACACTTTTAGAAAAAATCCTTGATAAAATAGAAGTACCGATTGTTATTGATGCAGACGGACTTTTTGCACTATCAAAATTCCCTGAAAAAATTTCGGACAAAAAAGTCATTTTAACGCCACATTCTATGGAAATGGCAAGACTTTTAGGGGTAGATGCCGAAACTGTTGAGAAAAACAGATTTGAACTTTCAAAAGAGTTCTCAGAAAAATATAACGTGACACTTGTTTTAAAGGGAAATCATAGTATAATAACGGCACCTGATGGTCGCCAGAATATAAATATGACCGGAAACAGCGGAATGGCAACTGCCGGAAGCGGAGATGTGCTTGCCGGAATTGTGGCGTCACTTCTTGCAATATGTGAGCCTTATGATGCTGCCACCCTTGCGGTTCATTTTCACGGAAAAGCAGGGGACTTTGCAAAAGAAAACCTAACCGAAACAGCAGTTATGGCAGGGGACATAATAGCGGGCTTACCCCATATATTACCTGTAGAAAACACAAAATAAATGTGATAAAATAAGGAAGTAGAGTAATGGAAAGAACATGGGCTGAAATCAATCTTGATACGCTTAAATCGAATATAGAAAACATTCGCAAAATTACTAATCCCACAGCCAAAATTATGGCGGTGGTAAAAGCGGATGCTTACGGACACGGTTATCTTGAATGTTGCCGTACTCTTTTAGATGGCGGTGCTGATAGCTTTGCTGTTGCGACTGTTTCCGAGGCAAAGCAACTTCGTCGCCACGGAATTGATGTACCTATTTTGATTTTGGGCGTAACATTCCCGGAAGATGCCGAAGAAATTGTTAAAAATGAAATAATGGCTACCGTTTGCAGTGTTGACTATGCTAAATGCTTGTCAGAGGCTGCCCAAAAGCTTCAAAAGAACGTAAAAATCCATATAAAGACCGACACAGGAATGTCTCGTCTTGGATTTTTAACAGGAGATAATGAAGAAAAAACGGTAGAAGAAATTTTAGAAATTTCAAGACTTCCTTTCATTGAAATTGACGGACTTTTCTCACATTTTGCCTGTGCAGATGAGAAAAACCGTGAATATACAGATTTGCAGTTTGCAAGATTTTTGAGCCTTATAAATAAGTTAGAAGAAAAAGGTCTTAAAATTCCTTGCAAGCATATAGCTAATAGTGCAGCGATAATGATGTATCCCGAAACTCATCTTGATATGGTAAGAGCAGGTGTTGTTTTATACGGCTATTACCCGTCAGAAGATGTGGATAGAAAAAGACTTTCTCTAAAACCTGTTATGACCTTAAAATCACGCATAACACACATTAAGGAAGTGGATGAAGGCGTTGGCGTAAGCTACGGAAAAACGTACATAACCGACAAAAAGACAAGGATAGCAACCGTTCCTGTCGGTTATGCAGACGGATACGCAAGATGCCTTTCACAGAAGGCAAAAATAGAGGTTGGTGGACAGCTTTGCAATATTATAGGCAGAATTTGTATGGACCAATGTATGATTGACGTCACAAATGTAAATAATATAAATGTTGGTGACGAAGTAATACTGTTTGGCGACGAACAAATTTCAGCGGACGATATTGCCGAGATTATGAATACAATAAATTACGAGGTTTTGTGTCTGGTATCAAAGCGAATTCCGCGCATCTATAAAGAGAAAGGAAGGGAAGTTACGCTACTAAATTATCTGGATAAAATCTGATGAACTTTAAATAGGGGGCCTGATTGCTTTGTCACAACTAAAAAAGGTCACGTCCGGTCTTACTTTGAAAAAAGAAAAGTGCCAGTCCTTTGGAAAAATTTATAAAAAGTTTTTAAGGGATAAATCACTAAAGCAAGGCTATAAGGAAATGGCTTCTTTAAATCTAACGTTAGCCCAAATGTATTTTGATCAGGATAACCAAGCGTTATCCCTATGTGAGGAAAAACTGACGGAGTGTGAATAACGGTGATTGTAAAACGAGGAGATATATACTATGCCGATTTAAGCCCCGTTATAGGGAGCGAGCAAGGCGGTATAAGGCCTGTTTTGATAATCCAAAATGATGTTGGTAATAAATATAGCCCAACTGTTATTGCTGCGGCAATAACTTCCCAGATACACAAGGCTAAGATGCCTACTCATATTGAATTATCGGCTTCCGACTACGGACTTTATAAGGATTCGGTAATACTGTTGGAGCAAATCAGAACCATAGACAAAAAACGCCTTAGAGAAAAGGTGGCACACCTGGATAAAAAGCTTATGAAAACGGTGGATGAAGCCCTTTCAATAAGCTTCGGAATTGACAATATTTAGCCTTTTAAGTATAGAGAAGATTTAGGAGGTTATTATGTATAAAAATCGATGTAGCTTAAATGCTACATAAAGTAAAGCCGGCACAGTTTGTGTCGGCTTTTTGTATGAAGATGCAGTAAATTTATATTTTTTGGTGAAAAGTATTGATTTTTGTATAAAAATGCAATAAAATAGTAGTGTTTACACTATAAAGAATTGGGGGTAGATAAATGCAAAATATCATTAGTATGAAGGACATAAATATAGCCTTCGACGGAGAAACAATTTTGAACAATATTAGCCTTGATATTAAGGATAAGGAGTTTGTAACTTTGCTTGGCCCATCAGGTTGCGGAAAGACTACAACTCTTCGTATAATCGGTGGCTTTATTACACCCGACAGCGGAAAGGTGTGCTTTGATGGTAAGGATATAAAGGATGTCCCGCCATATAAACGAAACGTAAACACTGTTTTCCAGCGTTATGCTTTATTTCCGCATCTTAATGTTTATGACAATATTGCCTTTGGACTAAGGGTAAAAAAGATGCCTGAAAAAGAAATTCAGGGACGCGTTGCTGAAATGCTTGAGCTTGTAAACCTACGTGGTTTTGAAAAGAGAAGCGTAAACCGCCTGTCCGGTGGTCAGCAACAGAGAGTTGCAATCGCAAGAGCACTTGTTAACAGGCCAAAAGTGCTTTTACTTGACGAGCCTTTGGGAGCACTTGACCTAAAGCTTAGAAAGGAAATGCAGATTGAATTAAAGCGAATCCAACAGCAACTTGAAATTACCTTTATTTATGTTACTCATGATCAGGAAGAAGCCCTGACTATGAGTGATACAGTTGTAGTAATGAATAAGGGAGATATCCAGCAAATAGGAACTCCTGTTGATATATATAATGAACCTGTAAACGCCTTTGTAGCAGACTTTATCGGCGAAAGCAATATCCTAGACGGAATTATGCGCCGTGACCTTTTGGTTGAAATCTGCGGTAAGGAATTTGAATGTGTGGATAAGGGCTTTGGAACGGATAAACCTGTGGATGTTGTAATCCGCCCTGAAGATGTTAAGCTTATCCCAGCAGAAGATGCAAAGATTACAGGTATTGTTGAGTCTGTAACCTTTAAGGGAGTACACTACGAAATGGTTGTTGAAGCCTATGATTTTTCTTGGCTTGTGCACTCTACAAAGGCGGCAGAACTTGGAACAGCCGTGGGAATATCATTTGACCCGTATGATATACACATTATGAATAAAATGAAGAAGGAAGATAAATAATTCTTGTTCTTTTAAGTGTGTATATAAATTTACGGAAAGGATGATAAAAAATGAAAAAAACCTTAATTTCATCTCCATACCTTGTATGGATGGTGGTTTTTATAGTAGTACCGCTTGCGATGGTGGCGTATTTTGCGTTCACAGACCCTGCCGGCAATTTTACACTTGACTATATTTCCGAGGTAGGACAGTACACAAATATATTTGTGCGCTCAATATGGCTTGCGGCTATTGCTACTGTAATCTGCCTTGTAATTGCTTATCCTGTGGCATATATTCTGTCCACTATGGACAAGCGCCATCAGGGCACAATGCTTATGATAGTAATGCTTCCAATGTGGATGAATTTTCTCTTGAGGACTTATGCGTGGATGACGCTACTTGGAAATAACGGAATAATAAATACAGTTTTGGGATATGTGGGCCTTGGCCCGTATAAAATGCTTAACACACAAGGCGCAGTTGTTTTGGGGATGGTGTATAACTATCTTCCATATATGATTTTGCCTTTATATTCAGTAATGGTTAAAATTGATAAGAGCCTTTATGAAGCAGCTCGTGATTTAGGGTGTAACGGAAAAGGTATTCTTTTAAAAGTGGTATTGCCGTTAAGTCTTCCGGGTGTTATGTCCGGAATTACTATGGTTTTCGTGCCGGCTATCAGTACCTTTATTATTTCAAGAATGCTGGGCGGCGGAAGCAACTTACTTATCGGCGACCTTATTGAAATGCAGTTCTTAGGAAACTCCTATAACCCTAACCTTGGTGCAGGAATATCCCTTGTTCTTATGGTTATTGTTCTGCTCATTATGACTATAATGAATCAGTTTGATGCAGGCGATGACGATAAGGTGCTGATGTAAGGAGGGACTAAAATGAAAAAGATTTCAAAGATATATATGTCCTTGCTCCTTATGTTCCTGTATGTGCCGATTTTCGTGCTTATTGTGTTTTCTTTCAACACAACAAAATCAAGAACTGTGTTCGAAGGCTTTACTTTCGATTGGTATATCCGCCTTTTCCAGAACGAGCTTATTTTAAGCTCCCTTTGGAACACCCTTTTAATTTCCATTTCTGCGGCAACAATTTCCACTATTTTGGGAACTGCAGCAGCAATCGGAATAAACAATATGAAAAAGCTTCCAAAGGCTGTAGTAATGAATATAAACAATTTCCCGATAATCAATCCGGAAATTGTAACCGGTGTATCATTGATGCTTTTATTCGTGTTTTTTGCGGCACGAATGAACTTCAACTTCGGCTTCGTAACGCTTTTAATTGCGCATATTACATTTGATGTGCCTTATGTAATCCTGAACGTAATGCCAAAATTCCGCCAGATGAACCCGAATTTATACGAGGCGGCACAAGACCTTGGCTGTAACCCGTTTAAAGCATTTTTCAAGGTGGTATTGCCTGAAATTATGCCGGGTATTGTATCAGGATTTTTGATGGCGTTTACGTTCTCTTTGGATGATTTTATCATCAGCTACTTCACTTCAGGTGCAACTTCACAGACTTTGCCTATAACAATTTACTCAATGACAAGACGTAAGGTAAGCCCTGAAATAAATGCTCTTTCCACAATCATTTTCCTTGTGGTTGTAATTGTGCTTATTGTGAAGAACATCCTTGAAAACAGAAGCAAGGAGGAGAGAGTATGAGAAAAATATTAAGTCTTATATTTGCCTTGATGCTTGTTTTTTCGGTTTCTTCCTGCCGATATCAAAGGCTTTCGGAGGGAGAAGAGGAAGAAGAACAGATTTTAACCGTCTCTGACCCGTCTTACTACGAAAAGTTTAAAGGAAAAGGAATTTCCATAAATGTCTATAACTGGGGAGAATATATCTCCGATGGTAGCGACGGACTTTTGGATGTAAACACCGAGTTTGAGAACCTTACCGGAATTGAAGTAAATTACTCAACTTATGCAACAAATGAAGAGCTTTACGCAAAGCTAAAGGGTGGCGGAGCGGAATATGATATTATAATTCCGTCCGACTATATGATAGCCCGTATGATAAAAGAAGGTATGCTTCAAAAACTTAACCTTGAGAACATACCTAATTTTGCCAATATAATGCCAAAATTCAGGGGAAATCTTTATGACCCACATGACGAATACTCTGTTCCATATACTTGGGGAACAGTCGGCATTATCTATGACAATACTGCTATTGAAATCCCTGAAGACGGCATTGATTGGGATATTTTGTGGGATGAACAGTATAAGGATTCTATCCTGATGTTTGATAACCCACGTGACTCATTTGCTATAGCAAGTCTTTTGTTGGGACACTCCATAAATACCGAAAGTTTTAAGGAACTAAAAGAAGCGGCTGAAAAGCTTAAGGAACAAAAGAGTTTAGTTCAATCCTATGTAATGGACGAAATTTTTGATAAAATGGGTGCCGGCGAAGCGGTTTTGGCACCATATTATGCCGGTGATGCTGTAACTTTGATGGATGAATATGAACATCTTGGATTTGCCGTTCCAAAAAGCGGAACAAATCTGTTTATCGACGGTATGTGCATTCCTGCATCATCAAGCCAGAAAGAAGCGGCGGAAGCATATATCAACTTTATGTGTGAACCGGATATTGCCTACGCTACAACTTCATATATCGGCTATTCAACACCTAACAGTGCAGCATTTGAAATGCTTGATGATGAGGTAAAAAATGACGGAATTTCTTATCTTTCTGATGAGTATATCGAAGAGAAAACCACAATTTTCAATAACTTATCAGACGAGGCAAACCTTGAAATGCAAAGGCTTTGGACAGATATGAAGTCAACAGAAGAAAGTGGTACAAATAAATGGATTGTGCACATATTCCTGCTTGCTTGTGTAGCCCTTTCAATAGGCATACTCATCAGGCGATACATTAAAAATAAAAAAGATATATTCTAAAAAAATCTCATCCTTTGGATGAGGTTTTTAATTTAAAGAAATTGTGCAAATATTTTGTACAATAATGCAAATATTTTATATGCTATCACAGATATAATAAAAGTAGGAAAATACAAGGGAGGCAAAGACAATGAAAGCAATAGTAAACGGCAAAATTATTCTAAAAGACAGAATAGTAGAAAACAGTGCACTTTTGTATTCAGATGTTATCGATGGTATTGTATCACCTGATATGATTCCTGAAGGCACAGAGATCATTGATGCAAAAGGCGGATATGTTGCACCGGGTCTTATAGATATGCACATTCACGGCTATCTTGGTAAGGACGTATGCGACGGTGAAGAAGAAAGCATCAGAACCATTGCTGGCGGTATTGTTAAAAACGGTGTTACCGGTTTCTTACCAACCACAATGACTGAAGATATGAAGACAATCAGGAAGGCTCTTGAAGTATGTCGCGACTTAAAGGAAGAAAGCAAGACTTGGCAGGGAAGTACAATCCTTGGCTGTCACGCAGAAGGTCCATTTATCAGCGAAGCTAAAAAGGGTGCACAGGATGCAAAATACATATTAAAGCCGGATGCAGCTTTTGTTAAGGAATATAAAGATATTATCAAGACAATTACTCTTGCTCCGGAATGTGATACAGAAGATTTTAAAGCAATCAGAGAAATCACACGTGATACAGATGTTGTAATCTCAATGGGACACACATCAGCAGACTATGAAACAGCAATGAAGAGTACACAGGTTGGCGTTAAGCACGTAACTCACCTTTTCAATGCAATGACACCTATTGCACACCGTGCACCTGGCGTTGTTACAGCAGCACTTAAGTCAGATGTAAGCTGTGAGCTTATTGTAGACAAGTTCCACGTACTACCTGATTTTTATGATATTTTATGGCAGCTTAAGGGAAGAAAGATGTGCTTTATTACTGACTGTCTTCCTGCAGGCGGACTTCCAATGGGTGAATATACTCTTGGTGGTCAGAAGATTATCTATAGAGACGTTGTTTGTCGCTTGGAAGACGGAACTGTTGCAGGTAGTGTGCTTCAGCTAAATAAGGGCGTTTGGAACGTATATACAAGCTCAAATATTCCACTTTGGGAATGTGTAAACGGCGCATCACTAAACCCTGCTACAACACTTGGTATTGAAAAGACAAAAGGCTCACTTGATGTTGGTAAGGATGCTGATATCATTATTACAGACGGTGAGTTTAATGTAGAAAAGACAATCATAGGAGGAGAAATCAGATATGAAGCTTAAGGTAAACGCAAAATTAGACCCAAAATTTGAGCCACTTGCACTTGTATGCCGCGAAATGCGCGAGGCTACAAAGGAAGATGGACAGGACCTTGTAATCGGTATTGAAAGAAACAAGGGCTACACAACTACATACAAGACAAGAATTTATAAGGATGGCACAGGCCACGACGAAGAAAACTTTGCATTCATCGAAAGAATGACAAAGGCACTTTTATGGGTTGCTGGTGGTTACAAAGTAATCATCGCAGGTAGCGAAGTTGTTGGTAACAAGATTAAAGAAGCATATACTGACGGCGGACTTCGTGATTTCGACGTTCACTTTATGGAAAGAGTTTACGAACAGCCATTCGTAGTTGAAGTTGTATCTTTGGAAAATGCTCCAAAGGATAAGTCAGCTGCTGCTCCTATCGGCAGACACTTAGATGGCTGCAGAATCGGTTTTGACGCAGGCGGATCAGACAGAAAAGTTAGTGCTGTTATCGATGGCGAAAGCGTATATTCAGAAGAAGTTGTTTGGTTCCCTAAAATTACAGAAGACCCTAACTACCACTATGAAGGAATCCTAAGCGCAATGAAGACAGCTGCTTCATATATGCCAAGAGTTGATGCAATTGGAGTTTCTAGTGCAGGTGTTTACGTTGATAACCGTATCATGGTTGCTTCACTATTCCTTAAGGTATCAGACGAAGACTTTGAAAAGAAAGTTAAGAATATGTATATTGACGTTGCAAAGGAAATTGGTGAAAATATTCCAATCGAAGTTGCAAACGATGGTGACGTAACAGCTCTTGCTGGTGCTATGGACCTTGATGACGATTCAGTTCTTGGTGTAGCTATGGGTACATCAGAAGCTGGTGGTTATGTTGACCCACAGGGTAACATCACAGGCTGGCTAAATGAACTTGCATTCGTTCCGGTTGATGCAAGCAAGGAAGCTATGGTTGACGAATGGTCAGGCGACTACGGTTGTGGCGTTAAGTACTTCTCACAGGACGGCGTTATCAAACTTGCTCCTTATGCAGGTATTGAACTTGACGAAAACCTTTCACCTGCTGAAAAGCTAAAGGTTGTTCAGGGACTTATGAAGGACGGCGACGAAAGAGCAGTAGCAATCTATGACACAATCGGTGCATACTTCGGCTATGCAATCGCATTCTATACAGAGTTCTATGATATTAAGCACGTACTTATCATGGGTCGTGTAACATCAGGAGAAGGCGGAGCTCTAATCCTAGAAAGAGCTCAGGAAGTTCTTGATACAGAGTTCCCAGAACTTGCAAAGAAGATTCAGCTTCATATCCCTGACGAAAACTCAAGAAGAGTTGGTCAGTCAGTTGCAGCTGCAAGCTTACCTGAAATTAAATAAGTTCAGAAATTAAAATAGCGCATCCAAATGGATGCGCTTGTTTTTTTGTATTGATGAATTATACTATCAAGTGCAACACTTTGAAAAATTGAAGTTCATATGAATCTCTGGTAGAATAGAGTTACCACACAATAAACTACAAAGGAGAGAAACATATGAACTATAAACATCTTACCATAGAAGAGCGTTGT
>JAFUJN010000084.1 GCA_017468095.1 Clostridia bacterium | reverse complement strand
TCAAAAAAGCTGCTGAAAAAATCCGCAGCGATTCAGATATTTTGGTTGTTATCGGTATAGGTGGTTCATACCTTGGTGCAAGAGCTGCCATAGAAATGCTTAGTCATTCATTCTATAACGTAATTGACAAAGAAAAGAGAAATGGCCCTGTTATCCTTTATGCAGGTAACAGCATCAGCTCAACTTATATGGCCGATCTTATCGAAGCTGTTGACGGAAAGGATTTCTCCGTTAACATTATCTCAAAATCAGGAACAACTACAGAACCTGCTATAGCATTCAGAATTTTCAGAGAACTTCTTGAAAAGAAGTACGGAAAAGAAGAAGCAAGAAAGAGAATTTACGCAACAACCGATGCAAAACGCGGAGCACTAAAGAGCCTTGCGGATAAAGAAGGCTATGAAAGCTTTGTTATTAGCGATGATGTTGGCGGAAGATATTCTGTTTTAACAGCAGTAGGACTTTTACCTATTGCAGTAGCAGGCATTGATATAGACGAAATCATGCGCGGTGCAAAAGATGCACAGGATCTATACAATAACCCTGATCTTATGACAAATGAATGTTATCAATATGCGGCTTGCCGAAATGCACTTCTTCGCAAGGGCAAGAACGTAGAAATGATGATAAACTTTGAACCTGCGCTTCACTATTTCGCAGAATGGTGGAAACAGCTATACGGCGAAAGCGAAGGCAAGGATGGAAAGGGTATTTTCCCAGCGGCTGCAGATTTTTCAACAGATTTGCACTCAATGGGTCAATATATACAGGAAGGACAAAGAATTCTGTTTGAAACTGCAATATTGGTCGATGAACCGACTAAGGATGTTATCATCAAAGAAGATGCAGAGAACATCGACGGATTAAACTTCCTGACAGGCAAGACAATGGATTTTGTTAACAAAAAAGCGTCTGACGGCGTTTGTCTTGCACATACCGACGGAGGTGTACCGAACCTTTCGGTAAGCGTTCCAAAGCTTACAGAATACTATTTCGGTATGCTGGTATATTTCTTTGAAAAGGCTTGCGGTATATCCGGATACCTTTTGGGCGTAAACCCATTTAACCAGCCTGGAGTTGAAGCATATAAGAAAAATATGTTTGCACTACTTGGAAAGCCTGGTTATGAAGAGGAAAAGGCTGTTTTAGAAAAACGCCTTGGCCTTTAAAAAATAATAATTTAAAAGGAGGAAGTCGATATGGTAGAACTTCTAATTGGAACAAAAGGAACAGGAAAAACAAAGGTATTGCTTGATAATGTAAATTCAGCAGCAGCAACAGCTGATGGTAACGTTGTATTTATCAGTAACAATACTTCACAGAATATGTATAATATTACTTCAAAGGTTAGAATGGCTGACACATCTGATTTCGAAATCGGATCATGGGATGCATTCTTTGGATTTATCTGCGGAATTATCAGCGGTAATTTCGATATTACAAACATTTTCGTTGACGGAACACTTAAAATCGTTAAGGATCTTGACGGATTTGAAGCTTTCCTTGCTAAAATTGATGAAGCAAGCAAGAAATTCGATATCAATTTTGTACTTTCTGTTTCTGTTGATGCAGATTCTGCACCAGAATATATCAAAAAGTATACAAAATAGTATTTGGGCGAAAGGAACACACGCAAAATGCAGTATAAAAGTACACGAAACAGCAGTATTTCAATAAGTTCTGCTGAAGTTATAAAACAGGGGCTTTCAGTTGAAGGCGGTCTTTTCGTGCCGGAAACAATTCCCGCGATGACAACATCCGAAATAGAAGCTCTTGTTAATATGAATTATAGAGAGCGTGCAAAGGTTATCTTGTCAAAGTTTTTGACTGACTTTACTGAAGAAGAACTTGACAACTGTATAAACAAAGCATATACAAGAGAAAAGTTTGGCAGTGACAATATTGCACCTGTTTATAAACTAAATGATGATGAATACATTCTTGAGCTATGGCATGGCCCTACATGTGCATTTAAGGATATGGCGCTTCAGATTTTGCCACATCTTTTAACCACATCTATGAAGAAGACAGGAGAAACTGATGAAGTAGTTATCCTTGTTGCAACTTCTGGTGATACAGGAAAAGCGGCTCTTGAAGGATTTCGTGACGTAAACGGAACAAGAATTATTGTATTCTATCCAAATAACGGCGTTTCTGAAATCCAGAAGCTTCAAATGGTTACACAAGAGGGAAATAATGTGGGCGTGGCAGCTGTTTGCGGAAACTTTGACGATGCACAAAGCGGCGTTAAGAAGATATTTACAGACGATGGCTACAAAGATGTACTTTTACATAACAATTTTAAGCTTTCAAGCGCAAACTCTATAAACTGGGGAAGACTTGTACCGCAGATTGTATATTATTTCTCTGCTTATGCTGATCTTTTAAAGGCAGACGAAATTAAGCTGGGCGATAAGATAAATATTGTTGTACCTACAGGTAACTTTGGTAATATTTTGGCGTCATACTATGCATACAAAATGGGACTTCCTGTAAATAAGTTTATTTGCGCATCAAATAAAAACGATGTTTTAACAGATTTCATTAAAACAGGCGTTTACAATAAGAACAGAGAATTCCACACAACAATTTCTCCATCTATGGACATCTTGATTTCAAGTAACCTTGAAAGATTTTTGTTTGACTTATCAGGCGGAGATGACAGCGTTATCGCTGATTGGATGGCAAAGCTTGCAACTGACGGTAAATACGAGGTTTCACCAGAAGTTAAACAGCAAATTACTGACATTTTTGCCGGTGGATGTGCTGATGATGACGAGACAATGCAGGCAATTAAAAAGTGCAAAGATGAGTATGGCTATGTAATGGATACTCATACTGCCGTTGCTAAATATGTTTATGACAGATATGTGGAAGAAACAGGCGATAAAACAAAGACGGTTATTGCATCTACAGCAAGTCCGTTCAAGTTTAATCAAAGCGTTTTGATTGCGCTATCCGGTCATAGTTCTGTAGCTGGTCAGGATGAATTTGCACTTTTGGACAAGCTTTCAGAAGTTAGCGGAATGGATATTCCTGATTCTCTTGCAGTGCTTAAAAATAAGCCGCAACTGTTCAATACAGTATGCGCACAAGAGCAGATGATTCAGATTGTAAGCGACTTTTTGCAAATAGGTTAATTTAAAAGGAACTGTTTATCAAGCAGTTCCTTTTTTGGTGCTTATTT
>JAFUJN010000083.1 GCA_017468095.1 Clostridia bacterium | reverse complement strand
TACTTTCGCATATTCTGCACTTTCAGGTCTTGGACATTTCATTCATACATATCAGCATGACGGTAACCCAATCCCAACATTCTGCGGTGAACCGGAGAGAGTTGAAATTCCAAATGACATTGATGCATTTACAAAGGAAATCTGGGAAAACCTTAACGAAGACAATAAGATTTCTATCTACACAAGATTTGTTGACCTTGAAACAGGCGATGTAGAAAACAGAATGATAAATAAAAACAAATAAGGAGAGCAAACAATGAAAGAGTTTGAATTAAAATACGGTTGTAACCCTAATCAGAAACCGTCAAAGATATATATGCACGATGGTAGTGAGCTTCCAATCGAAATTTTAAACGGAAGACCTGGCTTTATCAACTTCCTTGATGCATTTAACAGCTGGCAGCTTGTAAAGGAAATCAAAGAAGCACTTGGAATGTGTGCTGCAACATCATTTAAGCACGTAAGCCCGACATCTGCAGCAGTTGGTATTAAAATGAGCGAAAAGCTTAAAAAGGCTTGTTTTGTAGACGATATTGAAGGACTTGATGATTCTCCAATGGCTACAGCTTATGCAAGAGCAAGAGGAACAGACAGAATGAGTTCTTATGGTGACTGGATTGCACTTTCTGATAAGTGTGACGTTACAACAGCAAAGATTATTGCTCGTGAAGTATCTGACGGCGTTATCGCTCCAGATTATGACCCTGAAGCTTTAGAGCTTTTAAAGGGCAAGAGAAAGGGCACATATAACGTAATCAAGATTGACCCAAATTATGTTCCAACCGAACAGGAAAAGAAGCAGGTATTCGGTATCACATTTGAACAGGGAAGAAACAACTTCAAAATTGATAACGAACTTTTAACAGATATTGTAACTGACAATAAGGAAATGCCTGAGGATGCTAAGCGTGACCTTATCATTGCTTTAATTACTCTAAAATACACACAGTCAAACTCTGTTTGCTATGCAAAGGACGGACAGGCTATCGGTGTTGGTGCGGGACAGCAGTCACGAATCCATTGTACTCGCTTAGCTGGCGGTAAAGCTGACTACTGGCATCTTCGCCAGAGCGACAAGGTTTTAAATCTTCCATTTAAGGAAGAAGTTCGCCGTGCTGACCGTGACAATGCAATTGACGTATATCTTGGCGAAGACTATGACGAAGTTTTAGCTGACGGCATCTGGGAGACATTGTTTACCGAAAAGCCTGAACCATTTACAAGAGCAGAGCAGAGAGAATACCTTTCAAAAATCACAGGTGTATCTTTAGGTTCAGATGCATTCTTCCCATTTGGTGATAACATCGAAAGAGCAAAGAGAAGCGGTGTTTCTTACATAGCACAGCCAGGCGGTTCAATCCGTGACGATAACGTAATTGAAACTTGCAATAAATACGGCATGGTAATGGCTATGACAAAGATGAGATTATTCCATCACTAAAACTTGGAGGATCAATAAATGAACAACTTTTTTGAAGAATTAGAAAATTACGATAGCGAAGTATATGCTGCTTGTGATGACGAACTTAAAAGACAGCAGCATAATATTGAGCTTATCGCATCAGAAAATATTGTTTCAAAGGCAGTTTTACTTGCTGCAGGAACAGTTTTAACAAACAAGTACGCAGAAGGCTATCCTGCTAAAAGATATTACGGCGGATGCGTTCACGTTGACGTGGTTGAAGATATTGCAAGAGAAAGAGCTAAAAAGCTTTTCGGTGCAGAGCATGCAAACGTTCAGCCACATAGCGGTGCAAATGCAAACCTTGCAACATTCTTTGCACTACTTGAGCCTGGCGATACTGTTATGGGTATGAGCCTTGCTCACGGCGGACACCTATCACACGGTTCACCTGTTAATATTTCAGGTAAGTACTTTAACGTTGTGCCTTATGAAGTGGCTGACGGCACAGAAACAATAGATTATGACAAAATGCGTGAAATCGCTCTTGAATGCAAGCCAAAGATGATTGTATCAGGTGCAAGTGCATATTCAAGAACAATAGATTTTGCAAAAATCCGCGAAATCTGTGACGAAGTTGGCGCATATATGATGGTTGACATTGCCCACATCGCAGGTCTTGTTGCAGCGGGTCTTCACCCAAGCCCTGTGCCTTATGCAGACGTTGTTACAACAACAACTCATAAGACACTTCGTGGACCTCGTGGCGGTCTTATCCTTTGCAAGGAAGCCCTTGCAAAACAGATTGATAAGGCTGTATTCCCGGGAGTTCAGGGTGGACCTTTAATGCACATTATCGCTGCAAAGGCAGTTGCGTTTGGCGAAGCGCTAAAGCCTGAATTTAAGGAATATCAGCAGCAGATTATAAAGAACGCAAAGGTTCTATCAGAAGAGCTACTAAATAAAGGCTTCAAGATCGTTTCAGGCGGTACAGATAACCACCTTATGCTTTTAAACCTGACTCCGTTTGGTGTTACAGGTAAGGAACTTGAAAAGCGTCTTGACGAAGTTCATATTACTGTTAATAAAAATGCAATCCCTAATGACCCTGAAAGCCCATTTGTAACTAGCGGTATCAGAATTGGTACACCTGCTGTAACAAGCAGAGGATTTGGCGAAGATGAAATGAAGAAGATTGCAGGCTGGATTTATGATACTGTAACAGACTTTGAAAATTCAAAGGACAGAATTTCAAAGGAAGTTCAGGAGCTTTGCGAAAAATACCCTATATATTGATACGGAGGAACAATTTATGAAGGTTTTAGTAGTAGGCGGAGGCGGTAGAGAGCACGCTATTATTAAAAAACTAAAAGAAAACGAAACAATCGAAAAGATTTATGCAATTCCGGGAAATGGCGGTATAGCACAGGATGCTGAATGTATCGCCATACCTGCAAATGAAATAGAAAAGATTACAGAAAAGGCAGTAGAGCTTGGAATTGATTTTGCAGTTGTTGCACCTGATGACCCACTTGTTTTGGGAGCAGTTGACAGCTTAAACGCAAAAGGCATCAAAACTTTTGGACCCAATAAGGCTGCTGCAATTATTGAGGGAAGTAAGGTTTTCTCTAAAAACCTTATGAAGAAGTATAACATCCCAACTGCAAAGTACGAAGTGTTTGACGACATGGAAAAAGCGCTTGCATACCTTGAAACTGCGCCAATTCCAACAGTTATAAAGGCTGACGGCTTGGCTCTTGGTAAGGGCGTTATTATCGCCATGACTCGCGATGAAGCAAAAGATGCTGTTCGTTCTATGATGGAAGACAAAATCTTCGGTGCAAGCGGTAACAATATCGTTATCGAAGAATTTTTGGAAGGCCCTGAAGTTTCTGTTCTATCATTTACCGACGGAAAAACTGTTGTGCCAATGATTTCTTCAATGGACCATAAGCGAGCACTGGATAACGACGAAGGCTTAAATACAGGCGGTATGGGAACTATTGCTCCAAACCCTTATTATACTGACGAAATCGCAAAAGAATGTATGGAAAAGATTTTCATTCCTACAATCGAAGCTATGAACAGCGAGGGAAGAAGCTTT
The DNA here is from genome assembly GCA_017468095.1 of Clostridia bacterium. Classification (GTDB taxonomy): domain Bacteria; phylum Bacillota; class Clostridia; order UBA1381; family UBA1381; genus UBA1738. The sequence continues at coordinate 919 of JAFUJN010000083.1, read as the reverse complement.
TCAGGTTGCCTATACTTTGGACTTATGCTTACAAAAAATGGCCCAAAGGTTATTGAATACAACTGCCGTTTCGGTGACCCTGAAACACAGGTTGTGCTTCCGCTTTTGGAAAGCGATCTTTTGGATATTATGATGCATATCTGGGACAAAACTCTAGATAAGGCAGAAGTTGAATTCTCCAAAAATTCAGCAGCTTGCGTAGTTATGGCATCCGCTGGCTATCCGCAGAAGTACGAATCAGGCTTTGAAATCAAGATGCCGTATGATAAGAACATTTATGTTGCAGGCGCAAAGCTTGACGGTGGCGTCCTAAAAACTGCCGGCGGTAGAGTTTTAGGCGTAACAGAAGTTGCAGATACTTTAGAGAATGCCATAGAAAAAGCCTATGAAACAGTTAAGCAGGTAAGTTTTGATAACGCATATTACAGAAAGGACATTGGCAAGAAGGCTCTTGCGGCAAAGGTGAACTAAATGGTATATAGAATTTATGTTGAGAAAAAGCAGGGGCTTTGCCACGAAGCTGATGCTCTGAAATCAGAGCTTATCGGCATTATGGGCATAAACGCTCTTGAAAACGTAAGAATTTACAACAGATACGATGTTGAAAATATTGAAAAGAGCCTTTTTGATTATGTCACAGGCACAGTATTTTCAGAGCCACAGCTTGACATTGTAACTGACAGCTACACAAAGGATGCAGACATTGTATTTGCAGTTGAATATCTTCCAGGTCAGTTTGACCAGAGAGCAAATTCTGCTTCTGAATGTATACAGATTATTTCAAAAGGCGAAAGACCACTTGTTAAAACTGCAAAGGTTTACGCTTTATACGGAAAACTAACAGCTGAAGACGTTGCTAAAATCAAGGGTTATGTTATAAACCCTGTTGAAGCAAGAGAAGCATCTTTGGAAGAAGTAG
>JAFUJN010000082.1 GCA_017468095.1 Clostridia bacterium | reverse complement strand
TTCTGATGATGTAGCACTTAAAAATGCAGACAAACTTTTGTTTATGCCTGACCTTTTCAATTATTTCTTAACAGGCGAAGCAAAGTGTGAATATACTATCGCATCTACTTCACAGATGTTTGATTCTAAAACACACACTTGGTCAAAAGATATGCTGGAAAAATTCGGAATACCAACTAATTTGTTTGCAGATATGGTTTATCCTGGTGAAAAAGTGGGTGTTCTAAAAGCAGAGCTTGCCGAAGAGCTTGGCGTTGAACAAATACCTGTTGTTGCGGTTGCATCACACGATACAGGTTCTGCAGTTGCATCTGTTCCTGTAACAGAAGGCGAAGACTTTATTTATATTTCAAGCGGTACTTGGTCACTAATGGGCGTGGAACTTGATAAGCCTATGGTTACTGAAGATGCACTTAACTACAACTTTACAAATGAAGGCGGAGTTAACAAAACTATAAGATTTTTAAAGAATATTATGGGTTTGTGGCTGATTCAGGAATCAAGACGTCAATGGGATAGAGAAGGAACTCTATTATCCTTTGATGAACTTGAAAAACAGGCAAAAGAAGCAACTCCATTTGCAAGCCTGATAGACCCTGATTACCATAAGTTCCAGACTCCTGGTAATATGCCAAGACGAATTCGCGAATACTGCGAAAAAACAGGGCAAAAAGTGCCTGAAACAAAGGGCGAAATTGTTCGTTGTATCGCAGAAAGCCTTGCATTTAAGTACCGTCAGGTAGTTGAAGGTATGGAAGACGTTACCGGCAAAAAATATGACGTTATTAACATTGTTGGTGGCGGAATTAAGGACAAGATGATTTGCTCATTTACTGCAAATGCAACAGGCAGAAAAGTTTCAACAGGCCCTGTCGAAGCAACAAGCATCGGTAATGTTATTGTTCAGGGAATGGCAATGGGAGCAATTAAAGACCTTGCAGAAGGCAGAAAAATTGTTAAAAATTCTTTCCCGATTGATGTATATGAACCGCAAGATGCAGATAAATGGAATGAAGCCTACGAAAAATGGCAGAAAATTTGCACTTTAAAATAAGCATATATAAAAAGATAATCTCATAGTATCTACTATGGGATTATTTTTTTAGGAGGAATAGCAGTATGCAAATTAAAAAGCAGGAGATAAATGTTGGAAAAGCTATCTTTGAAGGGGAGATTAAAAGTGGTGCAGAAGGGAGCATAATTGTTCCTGATGTAAAACCGGACATATTAAAGGTGTTACAGGTGGATGCAGAGACCTTTTTGACAGAAAAAACCATTGACAACGGTAAGTTAATATTAAAAGGTCAGGTATGTGTAAATGTTCTTTATGTTCCGGAAACAGAAGGCGAACGAGTACAGTGCATAAAAGGATGCTTTGAATTTTGCGAGACCATAAAACGTGCAGAATTTGAGCAGGGAATGGAAGTTACAGCCTTTTGTGATGCAAGTAAGATTGGATATAAACTTATCAATTCACGGAAAATAGGTATTGAATCTCAGGTAATAATAAATGTATCTGTAACCGCAAGAGAAAGAGCGTCATTTGTCGCAGGAATAGAAAGTGAATCTTGCGAAATCAAGGTTGATAATATTTGTATAAAAGAAGCCAGTGATAATAAGGAGATTACTTTTAAAATTGATGAAACTGTTGATTTGCCATGCGCTGATGCCGTGGAAATCTTAAAGAGTAATGTAACTATATTTGAAAAAGATTATCGCAGCATAACCGGAAAAATAATATTAAAGGGCAAAGTATGCGTATCAATCCTATATGTCACAGAGCAAGGATGCTATGAGCATTTTGATTTCGAAGTACCATTTACAGAAGTGGTAGATTATGAAGATATAGAAGAAGAGTGTATTTGTGATGTCATATACGAGATTTTGGAAACAGAATTCAAACTAACAGACAGCGTAAACGAAAACAAAAAAAGCGTTTGCGTAAACATAAAAGTGCAAGCTAATATCAGCACAGAAAAATGCGCAAATGCTGAATGTATCAAAGATTGTTATTTTACAGACGCAGAATGTGAATTCGAATATTCCGATTTAGAATGCGAAGAAGTAATGGGAAGACCTATGTTCTCAGCAGTAGCAAAGCATATTGTAGAAAAAAGTGAAAATCTTCCTGAAATTTCAAAGATATATACCTCGGTTGCAAAACCGTATATTACATCTACCGATATTCAAAATGGTAAAATTGCGGTGTCAGGTAGGATTACTACATGTATTCTATATATTTCTGACGATGAAAAATGCCCGATTTCCGGCATGACAGAAGAAGTTCCTTTCAGTTATATGATTGACTGCCCCGAAGCATCAAGGGATACTGACGTTCTTTTGAGCATAGAATGTGAACATATAAGTTGTACGTTAAAGTCTTCAAGTAGCGTAGAAATAAGATGCGGTGTTGGAATTAAAGGAAAAGTTATTAAAAAGTGCAAAGTTAAAGTGATTAACAACATTTCGGCAAAAGAAATCGAAAAACAGGATAGAGCAATGGTGATATACTTTGTAAAAAGCGAAGATGCCCTGTGGAGCGTAGGTAAAGACTACCACGTAAAATGCAAAGATATCTGCGATTGTAATAAGCTTGGCGATGGAGAAGAGCTTTTAGCAGGACAAAAAATTGTGATACCTGTATCAAAATAAAAATCAAACCAATATAATGAAGTATGGTAATTTCCATACTTCATTTTTATGTAATGATGAATTATACTATCAAGTGCAACACTTTGAAAAATTGAAGTTCATATGAATCTCT
>JAFUJN010000081.1 GCA_017468095.1 Clostridia bacterium | reverse complement strand
GCATTTTTTATTTGTAGATAAATTATATATGTTCTATGGATATTATAGATGCGTGAAGATAAAAGGAAAGGAGGTATTATACTATGAATAATGTGATTAAGTCTACTCAAAATACTAATACTGCACGCAGAAACGCAGGTATAGTTTCTTCTGTTTTAACAATTTTAATTGGTATATTTGTTGTCGCTTTCTACTGCTACGCAAATGAACGTACATATAGTGATAGTGTAATTTTTCTGTTGCTTTTAGGATTGTTTTTGATTGGCGATGGAATATTAATGACAACAATACACTTTATTAATGGCTCGACTTATGTTGATGTATGTAAAGACAGATTTGTAGGTAAAGGTATTCAAAATTTAAACCCACAAAACTTTGACATAAGGATTGAACAGATTAGTAACATTTCTGTGCAAGGATTTTGGATACATATCCATACAGGCAGTGGTATTTATAAAGTTATGACAGATAAAAAAACTGCCACAGAGATATTTAACTATTATAATGAGTTAAAAGGTTGATGTGTCATAATGTTTAGGCAAAGGCAGGGGTTATTTTATTAGCCTCTGTCTTTTGTTATGCAAATTCTGAAGGAAATTTCAACAAAAAAATTATTCCACAGAAAATAAAGTTATAGGTTTTCTAAGAACTACTTGACATAAAGCGGAAAATACGATAAAATAAATGTGTGTTTGTTATTTCTTTAAACTATATATTGGGAATGTTGGATTTTCCTAATAGTTTACGAAAAACAATTTATATATAAATGTTTTGAATAAAGTATATTAGATGTATTCAGCATCCCCGATTCATATTAAAAAAATTTTAGATGGGGGTGGACGAGATAGACACAATAAACATAGTACTTATCGTTGTGGCGGCTGTGCTTTTCGTGCTTAATATCGGATCTTTCTTTGCAGGAATTGCGTATAGAAAGAAGATTGCTGAAGCTGAAATTGGTTCTGCGGAAGAAAAAGCAAAGAACATTTTGGAAGAAGCAAGAAAAAACGCAAAAGCAAAAGCAAGAGAAGTAATGCTTGAAGCAAAAGAAGAAAATCATAAGCTAAGAGCGGCACTTGATCAGGAAATGAAAGATCGCCGTCGCGAGATATCAAATCAGGAAAACAGATTAAACCAAAAAGAAGAAAATCTTGAAAGAAAAAATGAAGCTCTTGAGAAAAAGGAACAGACCTTAAATCAGAAGATTCGTGAAAATGACGAAAAGAGCGCAGAACTTGCAAAGATTAAAGAACAGCAGATGGCAGCCCTTGAAAAGATTTCAGGAATGTCACAGGCTGAAGCAAAAGCTGCCCTAATTCGTGATATTGAACAGGATGCACGTCACGAAGCAGCAATTATGGTTAAAGAAATTGAACAGGAAGCAAAAGACACAGCAGAAAAGAAAGCAAAGAACATAGTAGCGACATCCATTCAGAAGATTGCAGCAGATCACGTTTCAGAAACTACTGTTTCCGTTGTAGCATTGCCTTCTGATGAAATGAAGGGTAGAATTATCGGTAGAGAGGGTAGAAACATCCGAACAATCGAAACAATGACAGGTGTTGACCTTATCATTGACGATACTCCGGAAGCAGTTATCCTTTCAAGCTTTGACCCTGTAAGACGTGAAACTGCCCGTCTTGCACTTGAAAAGCTTATTACTGACGGACGAATTCATCCGGCTCGTATCGAAGAAATCGTTGAAAAGTCTAAAAAAGAAGTTGAGCAGACAATTAAACAGGAAGGTGAAGCGGCAACATTTGAAACAGGTGTTCACGGCTTGCATCCTGAACTTATCAAACTTCTTGGTCGCCTAAAATACAGAACCAGCTATGGTCAGAACGTACTTCGCCACTCAATCGAAGTTGCGCACTTGGCAGGGGTTATGGCAGGCGAGCTTGGTATTGATGTTGCACTTGCGAAACGTGCAGGCTTACTTCACGATATAGGTAAGGCTGTTGACCACGAAATAGAAGGTTCACACGTTACAATCGGTGCAGATATCACCAAAAAGTACAAGGAAAACAATGATGTTATCCACGCAATTATGGCGCACCACGGCGACGTTGATGCACAGACAATAGTTGCACAGCTTGTTCAGGCAGCAGACGCAATTTCCGCTGCAAGACCTGGCGCAAGACGTGAAAACATTGAAACATATATCAAGCGTCTTGAAAAGCTTGAAGAAATTGCAAACGGCTTTAACGGCGTTGAAAAATCATTTGCTATTCAGGCAGGTCGTGAAGTCAGAATCATGGTTAAGCCTGAAGTTATAAACGACGAGGGTATGATTTTGGTTGCAAAGGATATTGTTAAGAAGATTGAATCTGAACTTGAATATCCTGGACAGATTAAAATCAGCTTAATCCGTGAAACACGAGCAGTTGATTTTGCAAAATAATGTGTTATAAAACGGTTATCTTTATGGTAACCGTTTTTAAAACTTAGAAAGAGGTCTTTATGAAGATTCTTACAATAGGCGATATTTTCGGCAGAATTGGTCGTGACAGCGTTTTTTCTGTTCTTGACAGAATGGGAGATGGCGTAGACTTTATAATTGCAAACGCAGAAAATGCGTCTCACGGCAGAGGCCTTACAAAGCCTGTGTATGAAGAGCTGAAAACCGCTGGTATAAACGTTTTCACAATGGGTAATCACGTATGGGGATGCCCTGATATTGAAAGCGTTATGCGCTATAATGACAATGTTATTCGCCCTGCAAACTTTGAGGGGGATATTCCGGGAACCGGAAGCACAGTTATTACCGCAAAAAACGGTGCTCGTGTCGGGGTTATAAACCTTATCGGCAGAACCTATATGCAAGGGCCGATTTCATCCCCGTTTCTTACGGCGGATAGCGAGATAGAAAAGCTAAAGGATAAGGCGGATGTGATTTTAGTTGATTTTCATGCCGAGGCAACCAGCGAAAAAATGGCACTTGGGTATTACCTTGACGGCAGAGTTTCCGCTGTGTTTGGCACTCATACTCATATCCAAACGGCAGATGCCAAGGTACTTCCAAAAGGTACGGGATACATCACCGACCTTGGAATGACAGGACCGGAGCACTCTGTTTTGGGGCTTGATAAGAACACTATAATAAAACGCTTTATAAACGGAATGCCACAAAAATTCACCGTGGCAACGGGAAAGGGTCAATTCTGCGGTGCAATATTTGATATTGACGAAGCTACAGGAAAGACAATAAGCGTCGAGAGAATTTATAAAACTCTATAAAAAAGTTAGTAACGTCCTGACCTAAAATCCTCACATCACAGGACTTTGCTATATACAGTTTCATGACGTAGAGCGTGAGAAAAACGGCTATGTAGAAGCTGAAATCGGCGATCACTAAGAAGACGAAAGTGGAGAAATAGGGGATTGCTGGAAACCGCAATGAAAATTGCGGACGTGTACCTCGGAACTTTATAGTTCCAAAAAAGGACTGAACTTATGTTCAGTCCTTTTTAAAATATCTTCTCATATAAAGAAGCAAAAATACGCCTAAAAGCGGGAACAAGGCACCCACTAACATACTGACCTTTAACCCGATTTGTTCAGGTGCAAGGTTTAGGGAGTGGCCCATAGCCACGCCAAAATCGCTTGCGGAAACTACGTCTACGATTTTTCCCAAAAGCTGTGGCGCAACCGAGCTTCCGAAGTCTCCGCCGGCTGCCATTAAGGCATAAGCTGAAACACCGGGATTCGGAAACTTTTCTTCCATTAAGATAAGTGTTCCCGGCCATAGCATAGATGTTGCAACACCTGTTAAGATGCAGGCAAGCATTGACAAAATAGGTATAGTTGAAATTCCTGCTAAAATATAGAAGCAGGTGGCGAAAAGCATTCCTAAAAGCAGAGCTTTTGAAATGTTTTTGCCGTATTTTGCATACAAGGTTCTTGAAACGGCAAGCAATGTGGCAAAAGCCGCAAGGCCCAGAATATCTCCGGCAGCCTTTGGTATTCCAAGGGCTGTTTCCATATAAACCGAAATCCAGTTGGTCATTGAATTTTCTGCAGCACCGCCTAAAAAGATGCATAAGAAACACAGCATAATCCCAACTCTTTTATATGTACTTCCTTTTTCGCTTTTTTCTTGGGAAAGGTTTAAATCAGGAATAGGGGATGTGCAGAACATAAAGCAGGTTATAAGTGGCAAGAATGCGAAAAATAAAGTCAGGTATAACCAGTTTTCTGTTCCAAATAATCCGAAAAACAATGTGCTTATAAGTATAACGGATACAACGCCGTAGCCGTAAAGGGAATGAAGAAAGCTCATATTCCGCTCCGGATTATCCGACGGAATTGCCGCAACCACAGGGCTTAAAAGAACTTCGCTAAGGCCTGATGCCGCCGAGAAGATAACCGTTCCCAAAACAAGTCCCCAATATGCATACTGCGGTAAAATGTCAGGAACCATGGCATAGACTAAAAGCCCCAAAGCCGTTAAAACCGGCATAGTACAAACAGTGGCTTTTATGTTAAAATGCTTTGAGAAAAATGAAAAAATCAGGTCTACTATCAGCTGTGTGCAGAAATTCACCAACACCAGCGTGCCTAAAAGCGTATATGAAATGCCGTAGGCCTCGTGAAATGTGGCAAAAAGTAATGGTGGCAGGACAAAAACCGATGCACCTGAAATGTATCCAAAATAACAAGCATACTTTGTTCGTTTAAATTTGTTATCCATTGTAATTCCTCCGATGGGCAAAAATAGCGGTCTGTGAAGTCCACAGACCGTTTTTTTAAAGTAAGTATATTCCGTGAGCTTTTGCTTCTTCCAAAACGTCTTCCGGCCAGACGGATGCCTGAACTTCACCAACGTGTGCTTTTCTTAAGAAGTACATACAAATTCTTGACTGACCAATTCCGCCACCGATGGTGTATGGAAGCTCGCCATCAAGTAACGCTTTCTGGAACGGAAGTTTTGCATTTTCTTCTTTTCCACGGATTTTAAGCTGGGATAAAAGTGTTTCTTCATCAACACGAATACCCATTGAAGATAGCTCAAGTGAGATATCTAAAACCGGATAGTAAACGATAATATCGCCGTTTAAGCTCCAGTCGTCATAGTCAGGTGCACGGCCATCGTGTGGCTTGCCTGATTTTAATGCTCCGCCGATTTGCATTAGGAATACTGCGCCCTTGTCCTTGCTGATAGCGTATTCACGCTCTTTTGCGGAAAGGCCAGGGTACATATCTTCAAGCTCTTGTGATGTGATAAAGAAAATCTCTTCAGGCAGGAAGATTTCTGCAAATTCATACTCGGATGCAATATATCTTTCGGTGTGCTTTAATGTGTTGTAAATGCACTTAACCGTTTCTTTCAAGGTTTCCATTGTGCGCTCAGATTTTGTTATAACCTTTTCCCAATCCCATTGGTCAACGTAGATTGAGTGAATGTTATCAACGTCTTCGTCACGACGGATTGCGTTCATATCGGTATATAAGCCTTCACCTGCGTCAAAGCCGTAGTGCTTTAGTGCAAAACGCTTCCATTTTGCAAGAGAGTGAACGATTTCATATTCGCCGTCTACACTCTTCAGGTCAAATGAAACAGGGCGCTCAACGCCGTTTAGTGTATCATTAAGACCGCTGTGACGATTTACAAACAGCGGTGCTGAAACTCGTGTTAAGTTAAGTTGAATAGACAGGTCACGTTCAAAAAAGTCCTTTACTTTCTTGATTGCCTGTTCTGTCTGTCTTAGTGACAAAAGAGATTTATATCCCTTTGGTATAGTCAGATTTTCCACGGTAATTTCCTCTTTTCTTGGTATAAAATCCATTCTGTCAATTATATCCCAAATTGCAGAATATGTCAACAATTTTAGAAAAACAAGTGTTCTATAAGTATTTTAAGCCCGATGCCGATTAGTACAAGTCCGCCGGTGATTTCAGCCTTATTTCCCAAAAGGTTTCCGCACCAGCTTCCAAGATATACGCCCAATAGGCATATAGCGAAAGTCATAACGCCGATTATGGTTGATGCAAAAAGCACAGATACTGACATTGTTGCAAAGGTTATGCCAACAGCCAATGCATCGATGCTTGTGGCGATTGCCAAAATGAAAAGGGTGTAGGTATCAAGGGGATTTTTCACTTCATCGCACTCATCCTTTTCGTGCAAGGACTCCCAAATCATTTTTGCACCGATAAACCCTAAAAGGCAGAAAGCAAGCCAGTGGTCAAATGCTGTTATGTACCTTGCAAAGGCACTTCCCAAAAGATAGCCCAAAACCGGCATCAAAAACTGGAAACCGCCAAAGAAAAGTGCAATTTTTGAAGCCCCACAAAAGCGTGGCTTTTTCAGGATAATTCCGTCGGTTACCGAAACGGAAAAAGCGTCCATGGCAAGGCCTAAGCCAAGCAAAAGTATTGTAATGATATCCATAAAATCTCCTTATTCAGCTGTTTTAGAACGGGTCATAAGGTCTATAACTGCGTGTTTCGGGTCTTTGCCTTCAAATAAAATCTTGTAGGACTCGCAAGTTATAGGCATAGAAACATCATATTTTTTACTTAAATTATATGCAGCGCCGATGGTGTTAACACCTTCAACCACCATTTGAATTTCGTCTAAAGCTTCCTTTAGGGAATAGCCTTTTCCTAAAAGAATACCTGCTTTATGGTTTCGTGAGTGCATACTTGTGCAGGTTACAATCAGGTCGCCAACGCCCGAAAGACCTGCAAAGGTTTCGGGTTTTGCCCCCATTTTAACCCCAAGGCGTGTTATTTCTGCAAGGCCACGTGTAATTAGTGCAGCACGTGAATTATCGCCGTAACCAACACCGTCGCAAATTCCTGCGCAAAGTGCGATTACATTTTTAAGTGCACCGCCAATCTCTGTGCCGATAATATCAGTTCCTGTGTAAACACGGAAAAAATCGGTCATAAAAATGTTTTGTATATACTGTGCAACTTCAGGGCTGTCTGCCGCAACCACATTGGTAGTCGGCATAAATTCGCTTACTTCTTCAGCGTGTGACGGGCCACTCATTACGGCAACGGTTGCCTGTGGAATTTCTTCTTTGTAAACCTCGGAAAGACGAAGAAGTGTTCCATCTTCAAGGCCTTTTGAAAGGTTAACCAAAACCTGACCATCTTTAACGTGTGGCGCAAGCTGTTTTGCTGTAGTACGTGTTGCAGGGCTTGGCGCAACAGTTACAATCAGGTCAGCATCTTTTACGCAGAAGCCGATATCGTGTGAACAAATTATGTTATCAGGGAACTTTTTGCCCGGAAGAACAAGGGTGTTTTCGCGGTCACGTGCCAAGCGGTCAGTTTCTTCCTGTTGCCAGCTCCAAAGATAAACATCATATCCCTTTTTTGCAAGGAGAATGGATGCGGCGCATCCCCAGCTACCTGAACCAATAACTGCAATTTTCATTTATTCGTCCTCCTTGATTTCTTCGCTTTCAGGCTCTTCTTTCTTTGCAAAAAGCTTGTTTTCTGTTCCAAGTCTTAATTTCTTTATATTTGAGTGATGCTTTATAATCAAAAGTAATGCAAGGACAAAGGACATTATAATATATCCAATCTTGTCATCAAGGTTTGATTGCTCTTTTGCCATAAGGTATGTAAAAAGAACAAAAGGATAAAGGGCTGCAGCACAGATTGAACCCAAAGATACGTATCTTGATGATGCCATTATTAAAAGGGCAACTGCGGCAACAATCAAGCCTACCTGCCAGTCAAGAGTTATGGCAACGCCAAGGCTTGTTGCAACGCCTTTTCCGCCACGGAACCCGAAGAAAACAGGGAAGTCATGACCTAAAGCAACAAATACACCTGCGATATACTTAAGATTTCCCAAGATATACTGGTTTTCAAATGGTGTTAAAATGGCCGTTTTTGCAAAGTCATTAAGAGCATTGTCTGCCCAGGATGCAAGAACAATGGCAATGGCACCCTTTAAAACGTCACAAATAAGTGTAGCAATAGCGATGCCCTTTCCGTGAGTTCTAAGCATATTGGTGGCACCGGCATTTCCTGAACCTGAAGTTCTGATGTCTGTACCGTAAATGCTCTTTGAAAGTATGATTGATGTGTTGATACTGCCTATAAGATAAGATAAAACGGCAGTTAAAATTGCAATAGTTAATACCATAAGTTCACCTCAAAAATTATTGGTCTTTCTGTCCTTTTTCTCTTAATATAAAATGTATCGGTGTTCCTTCAAAACCAAATGCTGTACGAAGCTGGTTTTCGATGAAACGAAGATATGAATAGTGGAACAAATCCTTTGAGTTACAGAATAGTACAAAGGTAGGCGGGCAGGTAGAAGCCTGTGTTCCGTAGTAAATTTTAAGACGCTTTCCCTTATCTGATGGTGGCTGTTGCTTCTGCATAGCGTCATTCAATACGTCATTTAGCATACCTGTTGTTATTCTGCGTTTGTGTTGCTGGTTTACAATCTTGATTTCTTCTAAAAGCTTATCAACTCGCTGACCAGTTTTGGCGGAGATAAACATAATAGATGCATAGGACATAAATGCAAAGCCCTCTTTTACCTGTAGGGTAAAGGATTTCATTGTCTTGTCATCCTTTGCGATAGAGTCCCACTTATTAACTGCGATAATGCAGGCCTTTCCCTGCTCGTGAGCATAGCCTGCGATTTTGGTATCCTGCTCGGTAACGCCTTCGTTGGCATCAAGCATAATGATACAAACATCGCTTCGGTCAACGGCGGCAAGAGCACGGACAACGCTGTAGTGTTCAACATTCTCGTCAATCTTTTTGCGCTTTCTCATACCTGCTGTATCAATAAGCAGGAACTTGTCACCATTCTTCTCAAAATGTGAGTCAATGGCATCACGTGTTGTTCCTGCAATATCGGAAACAATAACACGATTTTCGCCAAGGATTCGGTTTATAAGGCTGGACTTTCCTGCATTTGGCTTACCGATAACCGCAACCTTGATTTCGTCTTCATCTTCCGCAGTCTCAGCACCATCAGGGAACTGGTTACAGATTTCTTCCAAAAGGTCACCAACGCCAAGACCGTGTGTTGAAGAAATGGCGATAGGGTCGCCAAGACCAAGGTTATAGAATTCATAAAATTCCATTGGCGGATCACCGATATTATCCACCTTGTTTACTGCAAGGACGATTTTTTTCTTTGCTTTTTGAAGCATTGATGCAACGTCTAATTCATTGGCAGTAACACCGTCTGCAACGTTAGTCATCAAAACTACAACATCCGCCATATCAATGGCAAGCTCTGCCTGGCGACGCATCTGCTTTAGGATTTCGTCCTTTGATTGAGGCTCAATACCGCCTGTATCAATCAGGGTAAATGCCTTGTCAAGCCAGGTGCAGTCAGCATAAATTCTGTCACGGGTAACACCAGGGGTGTCCTCTACAATGCTTATGCGCTGACCTGAAATTTTATTAAATAGTGTGGACTTTCCCACATTCGGGCGTCCCACAATAGCAACAACAGGTTTCATTTTTATCTCCTTTTAAAATTCAAGTTCTATTCCTAAAACTTTTTCGCAAAATGTGTATCCGTCATTTATAACGGGTGTAATTTCTATCTTAAGTTTATCCGAAAGCTCTGTAAGCGTTATATCGTCAAGGAAAATATCCTCGCCGTCACGAAGCATTGAGCAAGGGATTAAAAGCTCGTCAAATTCTGCAAGGTCGGGAAGAGCTTTTATTAAATCCGAGCCGGTTAAAAGCCCTGATACATTTACTCCGCCGCCGAAAAACTCATTCTTCACAGGGTAAACTGTTACCGAAAGGCCTTGACATTTTGAAGTGAGCCTATCCGCTAAAGACTGAATAAAGCCGTAAGCAATTTCGCCTGTTGCAATGGCAACATTTCTTTTAAACTTCTTGTCGGGAATAAGCTCTAAAGCTGCTTCAAATTCTTCTTCCATTGACGCTATAAGTCCAACGCCGTTTTCAATCTGCGGAAAACCGTCATATTCCATCGCTTTTGGAACAGGGACTTTAGCGTTTATATAAAATTCATCGGCAAGATAAATAAGGTTTATGCCGAACTCTTTTTTAAACTCTTTCTGAAAATCTTCAACCTGACGTATGGTGTCAAGCGACATCTTAGCATCAAAAGGTTTAATGTCACAAAGACCATCACGATACCTTGTAAGCCCAACAGGCACCACCGAACAGCTTGCAACATACGGGTAAAGCTCCGCAATATCACAGATTGTCCGTGAAAGCTCGTCCTTGTCATTATACCCTGGGCATAAGACAATCTGGCAGTTCATATATATATTATTCGCCGCAAACTTTTTCATTATGTCATAAATTTTGGCAGCGTTGGGATTTTTAAGCATTGTAACGCGAAGCTCAGGGTTTGTGGTATGCACCGAAATGTTGACAGGTGAAATTCGCATTTCAATCATTCTGTCAATCTCTTCATCGGTAAGGTTTGTTAAGGTCACATAGTTTCCTTGCAGGAAGGAAAGCCTTGTGTCATCATCCTTAAAATAAACCGTTTCGCGCATCCCCTTTGGAAGCTGGTCAATGAAACAGAAAATGCACTTGTTTTTGCAGGATTGAGGTGTATCAATAAGCTCCTGACGGAACTCGATGCCCAAATCCTCATAGTCACTTTCTATTGTGATTACTTCGATTGAGCCGTCGGCCTTTTCAACTTCCAGCTCAACTTCTGCTTCTGATACAAGAAATTTATACTCCAAAATATCCGAAAAAGAGTGCGAGTTTATGGATAAAAGCTTATCGCCTGGAACAATGCCTGCTTCTTCTGATAAAGAATCCGGCTCAACGTATGAAATTGTCCTGTCCGTTTTATGCATAAAAACCCTCCTTTTCATAGTTTTAAGGTAAAAATTTACATACACATCTATTATACCAAAAAACAAGCGATTTGTCAAAGAAAACAGCTTGAAAAAAGGATATTTTGGTGATATACTGAAATAATAGAGAATATATGGGAGATAAATTATGTTTGAAAAAGGAATTTACAGGCATTTTAAGGGCAATAAATATGAGCTTTTAGATGTGGCAAAACATAGCGAAAACTTAGAAGAAATGGTGGTTTACAGGGCACTTTACGGTGACGGCGGCGTATGGGTAAGACCGCTATCAATGTGGGATGAAGAAGTTGAATTTGAAGGAAAGAAAGTAAAACGATTTACATATCTGGGCAGGGAGGATATAGAATGAAAGCACTTGCGCATTTTAAAACCATAACCCGTCATCGCCACGAGGTTATTAAAAACTGCAAAAAGGCAGGGATTTTGTGGCAGGGACTTTTTCACGACCTGTCAAAATATTCGCCCAAAGAGTTTTTTGTTGGCGCAAAATACTATCTGGGCACAAAAAGCCCTAACGATATGGAAAGACGGGTAAAGGGTTATTCTGCCGCGTGGATGCATCATAAGGGCAGAAACAAGCATCATTTTGAATACTGGACGGACTATAACCCTGAAACCAGAAAATATGGGCCTGTTAAAATGCCTATCCGCTATGTCAAGGAGATGTTTTGCGACAGAGTAGCGGCAAGCAAGATTTATCAGGGCGAAAACTATAGGGACTCTCACCCATACGAATATTTTGATATGGGAAGAGCTAACCGCCTTATTCACGAGGAGACTTCGGACATTTTAGAAAAGCTTCTTTTGATGCTTCGTGACGAAGGCGAAGAAAAAACATTTTCATACATAAGAAATTTGACGGATTATTAAGGGGATATAAATGGAAAAAGGTGACGGACAATTTAAAAAAATGACCGAAAAGAGCGTTGAAAGGCTTATAATATCCCTTTCAATCCCTACGGTCACATCAATGCTTGTGACATCGGTTTATAATATGGCAGACGCCTATTTTGTTTCTCAAATCGGCACAAGTGCATCGGGTGCTGTAGGCGTTGTGTTTTCCCTGATGGCGATAATTCAAGCCTTTGGGTTTGCGCTTGGTATGGGTTCGGGAAGCGTTATATCAAGACTTTTGGGTGAACAGAAAAAAGACGATGCTTCAAAAATTGCGTCAACTGCGCTGTTTTTCGGACTTGCTCTTGGTGTGGTGTTAGCAGCCTTATGCTCATTCTGGATATCCGACCTGATGATGTTTTTCGGGTCAACGAACACCATTCTTCCACACGCCATTGACTACGGAAGATATATAATTTTCGGTGCACCTGTAATGATAGGCTCCTTTATAATGAACAACATTTTAAGGTCGCAGGGAAAGCCGAAATATGCCATGTTTGGAATTACAGCAGGCGGAATTTTGAACGTTATATTAGACCCGATTTTTATTTTTAATTTAGGGCTAGGGGTCAGCGGAGCGGCCATTGCAACACTTTTAAGCCAAGTGGTAAGCTTTGTGATTTTGGCGGCATTCTTTCTTTTGGGAAAAACCGAAACAAAAATTTCTATACGAAAAATATCCTTTAAAATTGCGGATTACTTCTTGATTTTCAAAACCGGCTTGCCGTCTCTTTCAAGACAGAGCCTTGCAAGTATTGCCACAACGGTGCTAAATCGCGAAGCAAGAATTTACGGCGATGCGGCAGTTGCGGCAATGAGTATTTCGGGCAAAATCTTTATGATTATTTTTGCAATTTTAATCGGTATCGGGCAAGGATTCCAGCCGGTTTGCGGATTTAACTATGGTGCAAAAAAATACGACAGAGTGCGCCGTGCAGTTAAGTTCCTTTTGATTTTTGGATGCATTATAATGACGGTGCTTGCAATTCCGGTGTTCATTTTTCCCGATTGGTTTATGTCACATTTTACAATAAGCGATATGAAGGTAATTGAAATAGGCAAGGTTGCGCTTCGAGCACAAAGCCTTGTTCTTCCGATAATACCAATTAGTACGGTGGCCAATATGACCTATCAGACTGTGGGAAGATCATGGATTGCAACGGTGCTGTCTGCGCTACGTCAGGGAATATTCTTTATCCCTGCGGTGCTTATTATGTCAAACACGATGGGACTTTTGGGGCTTCAATGGGCACAAGCAACGGCGGATGTTTTGGCATCCATTTTGTGTCTGCCGTTTTTGATAAAGTTTTTAAAAGAGTTAAAAAAAGAAAGCTGAACGAATTTCGTTCAGCTTTTTTAGTTGGTTATAAATTTACTTTAATTCAATACCATAACCGCCGGCAATGAAACGTCTTAACGTAATAATATCACGCACATCTGAGATGCCGTCTTTGTTAATATCCGCAATGTTTTCATCTGCTTCAATGTCATAACCACCGGCAACAAATCGTCTTAATGTGATAATATCTCGAACATCAACAATGCCGTCGCCATTTACATCACCAGGAGTGTAGGAAGGTTCTTCCGGCTCTTCGCCCATAAAATGAATTGTTGCATCAAGAAGCGGTTTGTTACCATTGTCAATTGTAACGCTGTTCCATTCTTCTTCTGTTCCGGAATAATATACATCAGTAAGCCCTGTGCACTTTTCAAATGCCCCGTAATTGATGGCAGTAAGCGTATTCGGTATAGTTACAGAAGTAAGGCTGGTGCACTCAGAAAACGCGTACTTCTCAATGGTTGTAACGCTATTGGGAATGGTTATGCTGGTAAGGCTTGTACACTTAGAAAACGTGTATTTTTGGATGGTGGTAACGCTGTCCGGTATGGTTATGCTTGTAAGCTCTCCGCACCTATAAAATGCCTCTGTTCCAATGGATGTAACACTATTTGGTATGGTAACAGATGCAAGACCGGTGCATCCGGAAAACGCGGATTTTCCGATGGTCGTAACGCCGTCAGGTATAGTTACAGAAGTAAGTTCTAAACACCCGCCAAATGCCAATTCGCCAATGGAAGTAACACTATCCGGTATAGTTACAGAAGCAAGCTTTAAGCATGCAGAAAATGTCCCGTAGCCAATGGTGGTAACGCCATCGGGTATGATTACAGAAGAAAGGCTTGTGCACCTATAAAATGCCTCTTGTCCAATGGTAGTAACACTATTAGGTATGGTCACGGAAGTAAGTCCTGGACAAAAAGCAAATGCTCCGTTAAAAATTGTGGTAACGCCATTTGGTATGGTTACAGAAGTAAGGCTTGTGCAGTCAGCAAATGCCTGATAGAAAATGGTGGTAACGCTACCAGGTATGGTTACAGAAGCAAGGCTGGTGCATCCGGCAAATGCCTGGTTGTCAATGTAAGTGACACCATCCGGAATGATTACAGAAGTAAGCCCTGAACACCCAAAAAATGTACATTTGTAAATATAAGTAATGCCATTAGGTATGTTTATGTTTGTAAGCTCTGCGCATCTATAAAATGCATCTGCTCCAATATACGTAACCCCAAAGGGTATGTTTATGCTTGTAAGACTTGAGCACCAGGAAAATGCGGAATCGCCAATGTAAGTAACCCCATCAGGTATGGTCACAGAAGTAAGGCTTGAGCACCTCAAAAATGTTCCGTAGTTTATGGACGTAACCCCATCAGGAATGTTTATGCAGGTAAGCTCTGAGCACCAGGAAAATGCAGATTTTCCAATGGAAGTAACGCTATCAGGAATGGTTATAGAAATAAGATTGGTGCACCCATAAAACGCGGAGTTCCCAATGGAAGTAACGCCATTTGGAATGGTTATGCCGGTAAGCCCTGAGCAATGTTCGAAGGCAGATTTCTCAATGGTGGTAACGCTATCAGGAATGTTTACAGAAGTAAGGTTTGAGCACCCGCCAAATACAGAGTCCTCAATAGATGTAACACCATCTGGTATAGTTACAGAAGTAAGCCCTTTACACCAATAAAATGCGGATTTCCCAATATTTGTAACGCTATCAGGAATGGTTATGTTGGTAAGCCCTGTGCAGTTATCAAATGCCGCTACCCCAATGGTGGTAACGCTATCAGGAATGTTCACAGAAGTAAGTTCTGCACATTCGAAAAATGCAGATTCTCCGATTGCCGTAACAGGATAGCCGTCAATGGTTTCGGGGATTACCATTTCGCCTGTTGCAGATGTATCGCAATCGGTGATGGTAACTTCACCGTCTGAAATTTCATAGGTCAAATCGCCATAGGTTTTAGCGATAGCGGTTATGTTTGCAAACGCCATTATGCAAAGTATCGCTACAAATAATGCAAGCAGAAATTTCTTTTTCATTTTGGTTATCCTTTCAGGGTGTAGAATTATTAAATTTATTTTAGCACATATTTCCTGCAAATACAATGGGATAGCGGATTTTTATAATAAAAATGAAACCGTAGGGGAGGGTCTCTGTGCCCTCCCGAAAACGGGCGGGGATGGAACCCCGCCCCTACGATGGGAATATTTAAAAACAAACCGTAGGGAATGCATTTATGCATTCTGATAGCGGAACGGATAAATCCGTTCCCTACAATACAAATATTGAAAAAACGGACAGGTGATTGCCTATCCGTTCCGCTTTTTATATCTTTTCGAGTTTTGCAAAGGCTGCCATAAGCCTTTTTTTATCCCCTGAATCAAAGGCGATTTCAACCATAGCATCCTTTTCAAATTTCTGAATTGCGGTAATTGTGCCGTCGCCGAATTTCTTGTGTCGAACACGCTCACCCAATTCAAAGTCAATGTTTCCTGTAGCCTGTGAAGTGGCTTTTGTAATAGTGCTAAACACATTGGTTGTTGCCTTTTTGGTCAAAATCGGGATTTTGGTAACAGAAGAAGTAAAGCTGTCTGCCACAGTCATTCCGTCTTCTACAAGGTATTCCTTTGGGATTTCGCCCAAAAACCTTGAATTTATCTGATGTGTTGTTTGGCCATACAAGGTTCTGTCCTTTGCGGCTGTTATATAAAGTTGCTTTTTTGCACGGGTTATTGCAACATAGCAAAGGCGTCGCTCTTCTTCCAAATCATCCATCTTTTCCATAGACCTTGCTGACGGGAAAAGTCCCTCTTCCATACCTGTTAAAAATACTGTGGGGAACTCAAGACCCTTGGCGGAGTGAATGGTCATCAAAACCACCAAATCGTCAGTTTCGTCATATCCGTCAAGGTCGGAAATCAGCGCCGCACTTTCCAAGAATCCTGCAAGAGTTGGGTTTTCTTCTGATTTTTCATATTCAGAAACCGCTGACAAAAATTCCCCAAGGTTGTCAAGTCTTGTCTTTGCTTCCACGCTGTTTTCGGCGACAAGCATGCTGGAGTAGCCTGTATCCGCGATTACTCTTTCCACAAATTCCACAAGTGGCATTGTATGAGATGCTTTCTTTAAGGAAAGAATAAGTTCAGAAAACTCTATAAGTTTTACGCAGGAGCGTGCAAGTGATGGATAATCGTGAGCATTCTTTACCACTTCAAAGGAAGAAATGCCGAAATCCAAAGCGATTTCGTAAATCTTGTCAAGGGTGGTTTTGCCGATACTGCGCTTTGGCTCGTTTATAATTCTGCCAAGGCTGACATCGTCATTCTGGTTCAGGATAAGTCTCAAATATGCGATAATGTCCTTAATTTCCTTGCGGTCATAGAACCTGAGACCGCCCACAACCTTATACGGAATGGCATTTCGCATAAGCAAATCTTCTATTACACGTGACTGGGCGTTTGTGCGGTACAAAATGGCAATATCGGAAAGCGGTGTTCCGTTCTGCTTTGCCTTTTCGATTTCATTTGCAATATAAAGTGCCTCGTCACGTTCATTGTAGCCGATATGAAGCTTAATCTTGTCACCAACTTCATTCTCTGTCCAAAGGGATTTATCCTTTCGGGCGTGGTTGTTGTGAATAACCGCATTTGCGGCATCCAGAATGGTTGAAGTTGAGCGGTAATTCTGCTCAAGCTTAATAACTGTTGTATCAGAAAAAGTATCTTCAAAATTCAAAATATTCTGAATATTTGCGCCACGGAACTTATAAATACTCTGGTCATCATCACCCACAACGCAGATGTTTTCGTGTTTTGCCGCCAGCATACTTATCAGCATATACTGGGCGTTATTGGTGTCCTGATACTCGTCCACCATTATGTAGCGGAATCTGTCCTGATACTTTTCCAAAACGTCAGGGTTATCTGCTAAAATTTTTACCGCAAAAACCAAAATATCGTCAAAATCAACGGCATTATTGGATTTTAACTTTTTCTGGTAAAGCTCGTAAATATCGCAAATACGGCTCATACGAAAATCGTTTCCGTTAATGGCACGAAATGTGTCAGGGTCTTGCAGGTCATCTTTTGCATTTGAAATGACCGATTGCACCAACTTATAAGGATAGTTTTTCTCATCAATATCAAGGTCTTTGTAGCAATCCTTTAAAACTGTTTTTGTGTCGGATGTGTCATAGATTACAAAATCGTTTGTAAAGCCCAAAAGAGCAATATGGCTTCTTAAAATGCGAACACAAGCCGAGTGGAATGTGCAAAGCCACATATCACGGGAAAGGTCGCCGATAACACGCTCCACACGCTCTTTCATTTCATTGGCCGCCTTATTTGTAAAAGTGATTGCCATAATGTTATATGGGCGCACATTTTTGCTTTCTATTATATAGGCAATACGGTTTACCAAAACGGTGGTTTTTCCTGAACCTGCACCGGCAAGGATTAAAACAGGACCTTCCGTTTGCAAAACTGCTTTTTGTTGCATATTATTTAAAGTACTTAAATCAATCATATATCCTCCGAAACCGCTTTTCACGGCATAATTAACTCACCTTTTCAGTATATCACAACCTAAAAGAAAAAGCTATAATTTTTTCAAAGTTCAGCCAAAATTGCAATATCTTTTAGAGTATTTAAAAACGCCAGACGGTTAAGTTAATAAAGTAATTTCGGTATGATGCGGAGGTGATAAAAATTTGCAAAAATTATTAAAAAAATCAATAGTAGTATTACCTGTTTTATTGTTTTTAACCGCATATTCGGGTGTTCCCAGCAAGGTGACGCTTGTAGAGGGCGAAAGCCTTGATTTTAACTGGGGAGTAACCGCAACGGTAAACACGGCAAAATCGGACAACTACACAGTTGATGCAAAGCTTTTTAATCTTATTCCCATAAAATCGGTGGATGTGTCGGTTGTGCCAAAGAAGTACCTTATTCCGTCCGGTGAATCCATTGGAGTAAAGCTTTACACCGACGGGGTTTTGGTGGTGGGAATAAGCGATGTTACGGACAATTTCGGGAATATTTCCCAGCCTGCAAAGGATGCAGGAATAGTGGTGGGAGACAGGATTTTGGCGGTAGGTGGCAAAAAAGTGAAAAACATTGACGATTTTTCCGATAAAATAAATGAAGCGGGAGATGTGGCAACCCTTGAAATAGCAAGAGATGACCGAAAATTTTCTGTAGAGCTTACGCCTTGCTATTCAAAGGAAAGCGGAAACTATAAGGTGGGTCTTTGGGTAAGGGACTCAACGGCAGGGATAGGAACGCTCACCTTTTATAACCCCGAAGATAACACCTTTGCGGCTCTTGGCCACGGAATATGCGACAGCGATACAAAGGAGCTTATGACGGTAAGAGAAGGAAGCATAAACGCCTGCAGAATCAGGAGCGTTATAAAAGGCGAACACGGCATTGCAGGTGAGCTTTCAGGCGATTTTTCAGGGATTGAAATCGGTGAGATAACTAAAAATACTCACGCAGGAATTTGCGGAAATGCTGAGACTATCCCGCAAATAGAGCCAATACCAATAGCGACCCGATTTGAAGCAAAAAAAGGCGCAGCGGAAATTTTGTGTGATGTAGATGGTGCAGGACCTCAAAGCTATGAAATCGAAATTACAAAAATTCAAAAAAGACAGGACGGAAAAAATCTTGTTTTAAAGGTGACTGATGACAGGCTGATTAACAAAACAGGCGGAATCGTGCAAGGTATGAGCGGTTCGCCCATAATCCAGAACGGCAAGCTGTTAGGTGCAGTAACACACGTTTTTGTCAATGACCCTACAAGGGGATATGGCATATTTATTGAAAATATGCTGGAATAAGAAAAGAGAAAAGTCCACCACTAAGAAAAAAGGTGGACTTTTTCTTGTGAAAATATTGGAAAGTTAACAAGTTCATGATATAATATTAACAAATAATATTAACAAATAATATTAACAAATAATATTAACAAATGAAAGGAAATAGTTATAAAACAGAGAAATTTTTAAAGCAGGGCTTGCGGAATTGGTAAAACGCCTGTCGCCGAAAACCATAATTGTTTACGGCTGTACACCGGACAATATTTTTAAACCGTACAAAGATATTGGTATCAAAATTGTGTCATTTGAAAGCGAAATACTGATGTCCAGAAAGCAGGTGACTGCGTAATGGGTGGATGAGCAGGCGGAGGATTCGGATTTGGAAATACACGAGGAAATGGAAATATATACAGCGGAAAGAATAAAAGTTCAGCTTTGAAAAATGTTGATAAAATGCCTCAACTCATACAAAAAGGGGTGAAGTCCTTTTTTAAGGGAAGCTCAAATAATTATAACAGTTATAGCGTGACTCACAACAAAGATGGTACTTATACTATTAAAATGACAAATCCGGGGAAAGTGCCAGGGTCTAAAGCTGTTTACTATAAGATTATGGATAGTAATGGCAAAACAATTAGAGTCTATAAGGAAACGTATGATCCAAGTGGGAATTTAGTACATGTAAAGGAGAAATAGCATGAAGACAATACTTAATGAGTTCAAAAACTTATCAATAGACAAGAAAGCATTGCAAAAAAAAATAGGGGGAGATCTTTACAATGTTGAATGCGAAGCTCCAGAGATGGTTAATGCAGACGATGTAATTAAAATTATCAAATCATTTATCAACAATACTATTAAGCGAGAACATTTAGTTGAATGGGTAAATGTTGTATGGTTCACAGAACTTTTTGAATTTGATGAAAAAGAAGTGGACTCAATTGTTAGCGTTCTTCAAGTGTTGGAAACTTTGGATGAGGAAAATGTTGATGTGAATGAGAAAGAGTTTAAAAGGATGATAAATTCTTTAAGTCGAAATGTAGAATACACCAGAGATAATTGTTAAAGTGATTTAATAACAAAGGGAGTTTTGTAATGTAAAAAAAGTGTTGACATTTTCCTGAAAAACGGGTATAATAATGAAAAATAAATATCGATCTCATCAAAAGGGAGTAGTTTTAATGTGCTGTCAACAATCGCAGTTATTTTATAACTTGGTGGCACATGCCAGAATTGGTTACCAGACTTTTGGTCATGATATAAACATGGCCAAAAGTCTTTTTTGTTATTTAAAGTAGGAGGACATATGAAAAACTATTATTTATTAACTAAAGAAAAGGTTTTGGAGGAGTTGGGCGCAACTCTTCAAGGTCACACGAAGGAACGAGCAGAAGAAATACTAAAGGAAAAAGGCGAGAACGTCCTTAAAGAAGGTAAAAGAAAAAGCACATTAGAAGTGTTTCTTTCCCAATTTGCCGATCTTTTGGTAATCATTTTGATTATTGCGGCTATTATTTCTATGGCGTCGGGAAATGTGGAGAGTACCATAGTTATTTTTGCGGTAATCATTATGAACGCAATTTTGGGTACTGTTCAGCAGAAAAAAGCCGAGAAAACATTGGACAGCTTAAAATCCCTGTCTTCACCGAATGCAAAGGTTATTCGTGACGGCAAGAAAATTGAAATTCTTTCCAAGGATGTTGTTCCGGGTGATATTGTCATATTAGAAGCCGGAGATATGGTTGTTGCAGACGGCAGAATTTTGGAAAACTTCTCTCTGCAGGTAAACGAAAGCTCTTTAACAGGCGAATCCACCAACGTGGAAAAGCAGGCAATAGACATAACCGAAGAAGTCCCACTTGGCGACAGAGTTAATATGGTTTATTCAGGAAGCCTTGTAACTTATGGACGTGCAACAGTTGTTGTTACAGGCACAGGAATGGATACGGAGATTGGTAAGATTGCGGCTTTAATGAGTGCAACAAAGGAGAAAAAGACTCCGCTTCAAATCAGTCTTGACCAGTTCAGCAGCCGCTTGGCAATGGTAATTATGGTTATTTCTGCCATTGTATTCGTGTTAAGCCTTTACCGCGAAATGCCGATATTGGACTCCTTAATGTTTGCGGTTGCAGTGGCTGTTGCCGCAATTCCTGAAGCTTTAGGCTCAATCGTAACCATTGTTCAGGCTATGGGAACACAGAAGATGGCAAAGGAAAATGCCATTATCAAGGAGCTAAAAGCGGTAGAGAGCCTTGGTTGTGTGTCTGTTATCTGTTCTGATAAAACAGGAACACTAACACAGAATAAAATGACAGTTCAGCAGGTGTATGTGGATGGACAGACTATTGAGCCAGGTGAACTTAAATTAGAAAATCAGCTACACCGTTACCTATTATATAATGCTATTTTAACAAATGATTCTTCTGTTATAGACGGAAAAGGAATAGGCGATCCTACAGAATATTGCTTGTTGGAAATGGTACGCTCCATTGATTTGGACGAAGAGTTTTTCCGTGAAATAATGCCTCGAATTGCAGAAATACCGTTTGATTCTGACAGAAAGCTGATGACCACAATGTACCGCCTTCACGGAGTTCCTACAATAATGACAAAGGGTGCTCTTGACGTACTTTTGGATAGGACAAGCCGTATTCGTACAAGTGATGGTATTCGCGATATTACCGAAGAAGATAAAAAGCAGATACTTGAGCAAAATATGACCTTTTCCCAAAACGGTCTTCGTGTTCTGGCATTTGCGTACAAGGAAACAGACGCAAAGGAAACCCTTGAACTTGCAGACGAAAACGATTATACATTTATCGGCTTGATTTCAATGATGGATCCGCCAAGAGAAGAATCCAAGGCGGCAGTAGCTGATGCAAAAAGAGCAGGTATTAAGCCGGTTATGATTACAGGCGACCACAAAATTACGGCAACGGCCATTGCAAAACAAATCGGCATATTTGAAGACGGCGATATGGCAATAACAGGCGTAGAGCTGGATGCAATGTCGAAAGAAGAACTGGCAGAAAAGATTGAACGGATTTCCGTCTTTGCCCGTGTATCGCCTGAAAACAAAATCCAAATCGTTAATGCATGGCAGAAAAAGGGAAATATTGTTGCCATGACGGGAGACGGCGTAAACGATGCGCCGGCACTTAAGAAAGCGGATATTGGCGTAGCAATGGGAATTACGGGAACCGAAGTTTCCAAGGACGCTGCGGCAATGATTTTGACAGATGATAACTTTGCAACAATTATAAAAGCTGTTGCAAACGGAAGAAATGTTTACAGGAACATCAAAAACGCAATTAAGTTCCTGCTTTCCGGAAATATGGCAGGCATTCTGGCTGTGCTATATACTTCAATATTTGCACTTCCTGTGCCGTTTGCACCTGTGCACTTATTGTTTATGAACCTGCTGACCGACTCTCTTCCTGCCATAGCTATTGGTATGGAACCAGCGGAAGATAACCTGCTTTCTAAAAAGCCGAGAGATCCGAAAGAGAGTATTTTGAACAAGAAATTTATGCTTCAGCTTTTGCTGGAAGGCGGTTTGA
Source organism: Clostridia bacterium (assembly GCA_017468095.1). Taxonomy (GTDB): domain Bacteria; phylum Bacillota; class Clostridia; order UBA1381; family UBA1381; genus UBA1738. The sequence continues at coordinate 1,223 of JAFUJN010000081.1, read as the reverse complement.
TTGCTGTCTGTACAATGATAGCATTCCATATTGGTCTTAATGCAGGAAGTGCAATGCTTGCAAGCACTATGGCATTTTCAACACTTACATTGGCACGTTTGTTCCACGGCTTTAACTGCCGAAGCGACCAATCTATCTTTAAAATCGGATTTGGAAGCAATATGGCAAGCGTATATGCCTTTTTGGCAGGTGTGGTACTATTATTGTTAGTTTTATTTGTGCCATTCCTTGGAAGATTGTTTGAAGTAGCAACACTTACTGTAGCGCAAATCATAGCAATAATTGTGTTGGCGTTTATCCCGACATTTGTGATACAAATTAGTAGAATTATAAAAAAATCAAAATAACAAAAGTTTAAAAAAGCATCCCGATTATTTTCGGGATGCTTTTGCATATTCTGAAGGTGACATGTTGCAATATTTTTTGAAAATATCGCCGAAATTGGATAGTGACCCAAAGCCTGATAAAAAACAGGAATCCGATACGGAAAAGCCGTTTGCCAAAAGGGTTCGGGCATAACCAACTCGCAGTTTATTTAGTGAAGATATATAATTTTCGCCTGTAGAGCTTTTGAACAACTCGCTGAAATAGGTGGGATGATATCCTGCCTCTTTTGCAAGAGCTTCAAGGGTTATTTTTTCCTTAAAGTGCATTTGCATATACACAATAGCCTTTTTAATTCCGTGATAATATCCGTCACCAAGATAACTGCTGTGGTGCGGTTCATTTTTTCTGAAAATGCAGTTTAATACATACTGCAAAATTTGTTTCTGACAGTTTCCACCGATAACGTATTCGTGGTTTAAAAGCTCGCCTGCTTTTACAATTCTTTCGTGCTCATCCTGATTAAAAATATATGCCTTTTTTGTCTCGGGAAAAACAAGGGATACTATATCCTTTTCGTCAATCATTTCTTCATCAAAAGAAATATTTAACAGCTCCACAGTTCCGTCAACTTCAAGATAATGAAAATCGGTAGGCGTAAGAAGAAATACATTGTTTTCGCAGATGTCATAAGCAACATCATTGATTATATATTTACCGCTGCCGGACAATATGATTTCAAGCTCAAAATAACTATGCCAATGCAAAGGATGATGCAACGTAACGCCATGGCGGCTACAGGACAGATGTTTGCCTTTTGCCATTTCTAATCTTATTTGCTTTTTTAATTTATTCATATCCCATATCACCCCGCATTTGACAATATCTTAACATAAAAT
>JAFUJN010000080.1 GCA_017468095.1 Clostridia bacterium | reverse complement strand
TAAATGATAAGAAGTCTAATCATAAGATTAGACTTCTTTTTTTGTTTCTATTTATAAACATAAAACCCTAACCCGAAAATCTTTTCCGAGTTTGTGAAGATAATAAATGCGCTTTCGTCAGTTTCGGTTATCATACGATGAAAATCGGGGATTTGCTTGTTTTTCAAAGCACAGATAAGAAGGTTTTTTCGCTCTCCCGAATATGCACCACGGGCGTTTAGGATTGTTACGCCACGTCTGCTGTTTTTGATAATGAGATTAGAAATTTCTTGGCCCTTATCTGTGATGACAAATGCCAGTTTTGATGAGTTCAGGTGGTCGATTATGAAGTCAATCGAGAATGCTGATATAAAAAGGCCAAAAAGGCCGTATAAGGCAAGATCGATATTTTGAAAGATAATCAGCGACACAAAGATAATAAAGCCGTCTATTATCATTAAAAGGGTTCCTATGGGAAAATACTGATACTTTGATTGCACAAGTCTGCCAATAATATCAGTTCCGCCTGTATTGGCATTTTCGATAAAGGTGAGAGAAGCACCTATTCCAAAAAGAAGACTGCCAAATAGGGTGGCAAGGAAAATGTTTTCGGTTATGGGCGGAAGCTCTGAGAAAACCTGAACAAGAGATGATATAACAATGACGGAAAGGATGGATTTAATAACGAAATCCCGACCTAAGCGTTTGTAGGAAAAGAATAAAAGAAAAAGGTTAACCACAGCGTAGGTAATTCCGGGTGGAACACCTATTGGGTACAGAATAGTTGCAATACCTGAAACTCCGCCGGTAACAATGCCGTTTGGGATGTAAAAAAGACCAATAGCAAGAGAGGTAAGTGTCATTCCGGTAAAAATAATAATATATGATTTAAGGTGCTTCATAATCAGTCTCCTTATAAAAAAAGGACACGCTCAAAACGTGCCCTTTTGTCATTTCTTTTTAGATTTAATTTCCTTTTCCACAACTTCTTTTACAGTTTCACTGTCTTTTGGTTTTACATTCTTATTTTTAGTATCCTCTGTCACTTTTTTTACCTCCGTCTTTTTTGCGGTAGCCTTTTTTGTTGTAGTTTTCGGACTTGATTTTGTGGCCTTTTTTACAGGTGTTTTGGCAATTCTTTCAAGAAAACTCTTGAGTGCGTCTGTATTGCCGTTTGCAATGATAACACCGCTTTTGATTGCATCTTCCAAATCAAGCTTCTTTTCAAAAAGCATTTTAAGGTCACTTGCTTGTCCGATAATTTCTGCATCATTGTCATAGTAATCATAAGGCTCTGCCAAAATTCTGTCGCCAAAATCTTCAATGTAGAAAATACCGCTTGCATCTGTGTCGGTGATGCATACCTGAATGGCAAGATGGCCGTCTGTTTTCTTGATTTTTGCCTTTTCTAAAATTTCTTTAAGTTCTGAAAACGTTTCAAAGTAGTTCATAATATCACCTTTCTATCATACAGTTTTTACACCTATAATTATATTCGCAAAAAACAAAAATATGCATAAATTTACGAAAAAAACAAATGCTAACTCAAAAAGAAAGGTAAGAGATAAATGAGCGAAGAACAAAATCAAGAGCAAAGAGATGTGGCGGATATGATAACCACAAAGAATTCCCGTGGATGTATTCGTTGTTTAAATATTATAGGAACGATTGAAGGACACGCTGTGCTTCCATCAGGGACAAAAACCACCAAGTATGAACACGTTATGCCACAGCTTGTGGAAGTTGAAGAAGACGAAGAAATTGACGGCCTTTTGGTACTTTTAAATACGGTAGGCGGTGATGTTGAAGCGGGCCTTGCCATTGCCGAAATGATTTCGGGACTTTCAAAACCAAAAGTGTCATTGGTTTTGGGTGGTGGCCATTCTATAGGCGTTCCGTTGGCAGTTTCTGCTGATGTATCTTTTATCGCACATTCTGCTACTATGACCGTTCACCCGATGCGTACAAACGGTGTTGTTATAGGCGTGTCCCAGAGCTTTGAATATATGAAGCGTATGCAGGACAGGATAATTGATTTTATTGTAAGAAATTCTAACATTGAATACGAAGCCTATAAGAAGATGATGCTGACAACCGACGAAATTGCAAATGATGTGGGAAGCGTGCTGTTTGGCGAAAAGGCTGTTGAATGCGGAGTAATAGACAGAGTAGGGTCATTATCTGATGCTATGGACACACTTTATGGTCTTATAGACAAAAGAAAAAAGCGAAACAATTAAGTTTCGCTTTTTTAAGTTTTGTTTAAAATCAAACGCAGCCCTGAGCCTTCATAGCTTCAGCAACCTTTAGGAAGCCTGCGATATTAGCACCAGCAACTAAGTCATCACCAAGACCGTATTCGTTTGCAGCCTTAACTGAAGAATCAAAGATGTTCTTCATAATTGTCTTAAGCTTTTCATCAACTTCTTCAGATGACCAAGAATATCTCATTGAGTTCTGGCTCATCTCAAGACCTGAAACTGCAACACCACCGGCGTTAACAGCCTTTGATGGAGCAACGATTACGCCGTTTGACTTAAGATAAGCAACAGCTTCGTTT
>JAFUJN010000079.1 GCA_017468095.1 Clostridia bacterium | reverse complement strand
GTTCTGGGAAATGAAAACCCGAAAGCTGCTGCGGTTGGCGAAATTGTGCCAATGGTTGAATTCTACGACTTTGACGCAAAATATAACGATAACTCAACAAAGCTTGAAATCCCAGCTAGATTGCCAAGTGATATTTACGAAAAAATCCGTGAATATGCAGTTAAGGCATTTTCTGCAATGGATGGCGCAGGCTTATCACGAGTAGATTTCTTTGTAAGAAGAAGCGACAACAAAATCATATTAAACGAAATAAACACAATGCCAGGATTTACAAATATCAGTATGTATCCAAAGCTTTGGGATGCGGCAGGACTTGGCTATTCAGACCTTTTGGATAATCTTATAAATCTTGGACTTGAAAGGGTAAAATAATGGACACAAGAAGTATCGGCGTTTTCGATTCGGGACTTGGTGGATTAACTGCAGTAAAGCAAATTATGGCAGAGCTACCAAACGAAAATATCGTCTATTTTGGCGATACAGGAAGAGTGCCTTACGGAACACGCTCAAAAGAAACCATAATTAAATACTCAAAAAACGATGTAAACTTCCTTTTGGAAAAAGACGTTAAGATGATAGTTATAGCTTGCGGAACGGTAAGCTCAACTGCCCTTGAGGTTTTGAAAAAGGAATATAACGTGCCGATTTTAGGCGTTGTTGAAGCAACATCATTGGCGGCGATAAATGCCACAAAAAATAAAAAAATTGGCATAATCGGAACGCCTGGAACAATAAAAAGTGGAGCTTATGAAAAGTTCATAAAGGCGCAAAATAGCGAAATTGAGACATTTTCATCAGCTTGCCCGCTGTTTGTGCCACTTGTTGAAAACGGACACTTTGAAACAGAAGTTGCAAAGCTTGTTATAAAAGAATACCTTGAAGAAATCAAAGAAAAAGGCGTGGATACTCTTATTTTGGGATGCACTCATTATCCGCTTTTATCAAAAGCTATCGGTGAATTTATGGGCGATGGCGTTACCCTGATAAACGCAGGAAGCGAAGTTGCAAAGGCTCTAAAGACCGAACTTGCTTCCCAAAAGTTATTAAAGGAAGACGGAAAAGTCGGAAAGTACAGCTATTTTGTCAGCGATAATGTTGACGGATTTGAAAATTTGGGCGGACTGTTTTTGGAAAGAGAAATAAACGGTCAGGTGGAGAAGATAGACATTGAAAGATACTAAAGAAAATGCAAGAATCACCCTTGTATCAAAGATGCGACAGGGAAACGAAAAAGATGAAATAAATTTCGATACTGTTGGCGGATTTTATGAGCGTGACGGAAAATTTTATATAACCTATCAAGAGCACAAGGATATGGGAATGGGCGACTCAAGGGTCGTTTTGAAGATTGAGCCTGAGACCATAACAATGCGAAGAATGGGCGATTTCGGGACGGTTATGGTTTATAAGAAAAACGAAATCACCGAGTTCATTTATCGAGTTCCGTTTGGTGAACTTAACCTTAAGATAAAGACTCTCAAAATTGAAAACGAATTAACAGCCTCCGGCGGAAAGCTCAGGTTTTGCTATGACCTGTTTGCCGGTGGCGATGCTACAAATAATGATATTACAATTACGGTACAAACCTGACGGACAAGCCGTATTTTGAAAATGCGAAAGGGATGTTTAAACTATGAAGAAAAGGCTTTTAGCACTTACACTTTGCGGTATGATGCTTTTTGGAAGCGTTGCAACTGCCGAAACTATAAGCTGGGGATATGATAATTTTGAAAGATTATCAAGTTTTGGTGCGAATTTATATATAGACGAAAGCGTAACATCGGAATATATAATGACTGAAGCGCTTAAAAAGGTCATAAATGAAAATCCGGAGCTTGAAGTTGAACTTATAAAAGCAGCATTTCAAAGTCTTGACCCATACAGCGAATTTTACACCAAGGAAGAGTATGAGCTTTTCACAAAAAACCTTAACAAAATCGTTTACTTAATAGGTGTAGTAATT
>JAFUJN010000010.1 GCA_017468095.1 Clostridia bacterium | reverse complement strand
GATACAACCGAATACACAGAATATGTATTCGATATGTCAACTTGTGATAAGTGGACAGGAACTGTTACAGGTCTGAGATTTGACCCGACAACAATCCCTGGAAATACTTTTATTGACTACATCAGAGTTACACAAAATCCATAAAATAGTATTTCTAAAATCTCCATACCGTAAGGTGTGGAGATTTTTTTCGGTTTACACAAAAAGCGGGATTTATTTAAAAAAATTAGGGTTTATATATTGATTTTAAACGGAACAAGTGATATTATAATAAGTGAAATATCCCATAAAATGGGTGATGTTTTTAAAAACACATTAAAAGGAGAAAAATTATGAAATTAGGTGTAGTTGTAAAGCTTGATGATGCCAACATTGATGCACGTTTTAAACAGGTTAAAGACTATGGCTTTGACTGTTGTCAGGTTGTTGCGTGGAAATTTGAACTTTTCACCGACGAAATTGCTGAAATGATTATTGAAGCATCAAAAAAATACGGAATAACAATCTCAACCTTCTGGTGTGGTTGGAGTGGCCCAAGAGTTTGGGACTTTATGGAAGGCCCTGTAACTTTGGGACTTGTTCCAATGGACTATAGAAATGAAAGAATTAAGGACCTTAAGAAAGGTTCAGATTTTGCAAAGAAAATCGGTGTTAAGAACGTAGCAACACACGTTGGTTTCTTGCCTGAATACCCAAATACAATGGAATATCATTCACTTGTTTGTGCAATCCGCGAAGTTGCACAGTACTGCAAGGATAATGAACAGAACTTCCTATTTGAAACAGGTCAGGAAACACCTGTAACACTACTTAGAACTATTCAGGATATCGGTCTTGATAACTTGGGTATAAACCTTGACCCTGCAAATCTTATCCTTTACGGAAAGGCAAATCCTGTTGACGCTCTTGACGTTTTCGGTAAGTACGTTATGGACGTTCACGCAAAGGACGGTATTTACCCTGTTGACGGTAAGGAACTTGGCGAAGAAAAGAAGATTGGCGATGGTAAGGTTAACTTTGAAAAGCTGATTCCACGCCTAAAGGAAGTTGGTTACGATAAGACTCTTATTATCGAAAGAGAAATCAGCGGTGACCAGCAGATTGAAGATATTAAAAACGCTAAAATTTTATTGGAGGGCTTAATATGATCAGAGTAGGTTTAGTTGGAATCGGCGGAATGGGTAAGGTGCACTTCAATGCATACAAAAATGTAGAAGATGCAAAGGTTGTAGCTGTAGCCGATATCAGATGCGAAATGGCAAAGGAAAAGGTAGAAGACGACAGCATTAAAATCTATTCTACTATGGAAGAAATGCTTGCAAACGAAGAGCTTGATATGGTAGATATTTGTACACCAAGTTATCTTCATGCGGAGCTTACAATTAAAGCATTAAACAGCGGACTTCACGTTCTTTGTGAAAAGCCAATGAGTAATACATATGCTGAAACAATCGCTATGAAGGAAGCTGCTGAAAAGTCAGGCAAGTTCCTTATGGTAGCTCACGTTGTAAGATTTATGTACGCTTATGAATACCTAAAGAGCGTTGTTGATTCAGGCGAGCTTGGTAAGGTTGTTCACATTGATATGAGAAGATCTTCCACAATTCCAAGCTGGAGCTGGGAAGACTGGATGCGTGACCTTGCAAAGAGTGGCGGTACTCCATACGACCTTTCAATTCACGATATTGACTATGTTCAGTCTGTTTTCGGTGAGCCAAAGAAGGTTTCAGGCGTTTACCGTAAGCTTGCAGGCAACAGTGACTGCGTTGTATCACACTTCATCTATGATGATTTCGATATTACAATGTCAGCTGGTTGGTATAACTGTAAGTTCGCATTCCGTGATGAATACCTTGCACTATTTGAAAACGGCTATGTTGAAAACATTGGTGGCGTAGTTACTAAAAATGGCGAAGAAGTTAAGTTTGCATCAGGCGCAGAAGACGTATCAGATGCAGGAATTAACATTAAGTCTGGTAGCGGATACGAAGCTGAAATCAGATACTTTGTTGACTGCGTTAAGAACAACATTAAGCCTGACAGAGTTACTATCGAAAGCTCACAGGCAAGCGTTGCTCTTGTTGATAAGATTATTGAAAGCGCAATTATCAATAAGGAAAACGGCCAGTTCTAATAATTTATAAAAATTGCACCCTGAAATATATTTCAGGGTGTTTTTATGTGGATAAAAAAGTAGGGGAGGGTCTCTGTGCCCTCCCGTATTTTCGGGACATTCGTGAATGTCCCCTACAACTAAAAAAATCGCACACAACCGTAGGGAATGCATTTATGCATTCCGCCAGAGGAACAGATAAATCCGTTCCTTACAATAAATTAAAAGTATTGCAAAATTTTAAAAAGTGTGATATGATAAAATTGCCAAATAAGTTTACAAAGTAATAGCAAGGATATTTTTTTGTTTGAAGGAATATACCTTTTTTCTGTTGCACATAATAGATCTGTGCATTTTTTTGCAAAAATGCAAATTCCATCAGGTCTGTTGTGTTAGGTTTGTGTCCTTGCAATTACTTGAAACTTGTTTGGCGACAATCGGAGTTTGCGTTTTTATGCGCCGGCTTCGGTTGGCGCATTTTTTAATTTCAGGAGGAAGGCAAATGAAAAAGAAAATTTTAAGTTTTGCATTGGTGATCAGCATAATGGCAAGCATGTTTGTGGCATTACCAATGACGGCAAATGCGGAAATGAGTGGTATCTACACCTATGAAGTAGAAAATGGTGAAGTTACAATCACAGACTGTGACAGAGCAGCAAGCGGAGATGTCAAAATTCCATCAACGATTGAAGATTGTCCTGTAACAAAAATAGGCAATGATGCATTTTACTATTGTGAAAACTTAACAAGTATAGAGATACCGGACAGTGTGACAAGTATCGGATATGGTGCATTTAATGAGTGTACCAGTTTAACAAGTATAGTCATACCGGATGGTGTCACAATCATTGACGACTTTACATTTTTGGGCTGTACCGATTTGAAAAGCATAACAATACCAAGAAGCGTAACGAAAATTGATGAGATGGCGTTTTGGCGTTGCAATAGCTTAACAGATGTATACTATGGTGGCACTGAAGAAGAATGGGATGCTATTGATATTTATAAAGAAGATAAAGAAGATCTTATGAAAGCAACCATTCATTTTATAGAGACTGAAGAACCAAGCATCTTCACCTATGAAATAGAAAACGGCAAAGTGACAATCACGGGCTGTGACAAATCAGCAAGCGGAGATATTGAAATTCCATCAACGATTGAAGATTGTCCTGTAACAAAAATTGGTCAAAATTCATTCAGATGGTGCAATGAAATAACTGGTATTGTTGTGCCTGATAGCGTAAAAGTAATTGATAACTGGGCATTCGGTGGCTGTGCAAAGCTAAAGAGCATCACAATCCCTGATAGTGTAACAAGTATTGGTTTTGGTGTATTTGAATGCAGTGAAGCATTAGAAAGCATCATACTTCCTGAAAGTATAACAGCAATTGACGAATACACATTCAGCGGATGCACAGGCTTAAAAGAAATCACAATTCCTGACAGTGTTACGAGTATCGGCGAAGGCGCATTTAATGACTGTGATAGCTTATCAGATGTTTATTTCACAGGAACAGCATTAGAGTGGTATGATGTTGTAATTGGAACATATAATGAAGATTTAACAAATGCCACTATTCATTTCTTGGGAACAGATGAACCAGCCTTTACACCTGGTGATATAAGTGGTGAAGGCACAATAGACGTACGAGACGTTATCAGTTTAAGACGTTTTATTGCCGGCGGTTATGACATAACAGTGAACGAAAGTGCAGTAGACATTAATAAAGACGGCACAGTAGATGTACGAGACGTTATAACCCTAAGACGATTCCTTGCCGGTGGCTACGGAATAGAACTTTAATATTGATAAAAAACGCAAGATTTATTTCTTGCGTTTTTTTATTTGTCCTATATGTCACGAAATAGTGTGCTATTATTGGATATGGGAGATGTGAAAAAGAGGGTGATATCTTTATGGAATTACAAAATATAAAGGAGGAGAATAATGGAATTAAACTTTAAAATTCAAGGTGACAGGCTGATAGCCGGAAGCGTTCTTGAGGGCAATTCCGGAAATGTCGGCACGTATATTTGCAACTTTGATATTCTGGATAATAAAGGGTATATGTGGCTTTGCGTATTTAAAAAAGGCGATACGGCATATAAGCAGGTGATTAAGCAGGGCAAATGTGTTATACCGCATGAAGTCTTGGAAACTTGCGGAAATATTCAGATTGGTTGCTATGGTGTATGGGATAATGTTCGTGTAAGCACAAACTGGCTGACATTTGACGTAGCTGAAGGTGCATACTCCAATGCAACAGTTCCCCAAGAACCAACGCCTGATGTTTGGGAAGAACTTATGCTCAAAACACTTCCTTATATAGGTGAATCAGGCAACTGGTTTACTTATGACATAGAAAAAGAAACCTATGTGGATAGCGGAGTGTCAGCTATTAAGACATACGAACCAAAAATGGAACTGCTGTATGATGGGACTGTAGCAGAAGAAGTATCTACAATTTCCGTCACAACAGACAAAGATGGAAATAATTTTGAACTTGATGAGCTTTATGCAGTGGTAAAAATCCCAAGCCCTAACAATTTGAATCCTTATATCTATTTTACACCTGGCACGGCTTGTTTCACTTCAGTTGGAGCATTGGGAACGTCCAATTCAACACTTATTATTTCTTGGAAGCGTGGATATTTATGTGCAAAGATTGAGCAATACCAATATTATAATAGCTTTAAAAAAGCAAATATTGTAAATATAACAGATGATATTGCGGTAAATCAATTCAGAATGTGTGTGTTTGGCGATACAGTATTCCCTGTAGGCACAGAGATTAAGGTTTGGGGAAGAAAAGTAGAAGAGTAAAAAAGAAGAGAGAGCGATATATGGCAGTTAAAACATACTCAAGGAAAAAACAAGGAAACCTTAAATTGTCAGCAAACTTTTTAGTAAAGGAGTTTGCCTGCAAAGACGGAAGTGACTATATTTTAATTGATACAAAGCTTGTGGAAGTCTTGCAGAAAATCAGGGACCATTTTGGAAAGGCTGTAACCATAAATTCTGCGTACAGAAACCCAAACTACAATAAAAAAATAGGCGGTGTTTCAAACAGCCAGCATACAAAAGGAACGGCGGCGGATATTGTGGTATCAGGCATAAAATGCGAAGAAGTGGCAAAATATGCAGAATATTTAATGGCCGATAGTGGCGGTATAGGATTATACAATAGATTTGTTCACATTGATACAAGAGCGAAAAGGTCACGCTGGATAAACTTCGGAAGCGAAAAACGTTCAGACGGATTCTTCGGATATACGCCCAATACGGATGAGCCTGCACCCTGCAAATATCATAAAGAAGGACTTACCCATATAGTTGAGATAGACCCTAGAAGCATCTGGGCAGTGGAGACTCAGGCATCAACAAAGGACATAGCCTACAACAACTTTGTAAATTCTGTTTTTTTTATGTCACAGGCAAACGGAATTATGTATCCACAAGGCATTATGGTAAATGCAGGAGCGGTTATTTGCAATAATATGACACACGAAAAACCTGTGGCAACTCTTATTGTGCACGATAAGGACAATGTTGAAATGAAATACGTAAGCGATATTACCAAGGAAGAAAACGTATGGTTTGCGGTATCAGGCTATGGAGTGTATCCACTGATTACAAATATTAGAGAGGGCTTTACAGGAAAATTTGCGGATGTTATAAGGTCTGCAACAAGACCAATTATCGGTTATCGCAAAAAGGACAATAAGATTGTTATTGCGGTAAGACCATATTCAAGTGCAAAAAGAGCACAGCAGACGGCAAAAAATCTTGGACTTGATTTTGCTATAAGCCTTGATGCAGGTGGAAGCACCACCCTTAGCGTAAACG